>NZ_JBHXRX010000052.1:0-59723 GCF_042714995.1 Streptomyces sp. NPDC058665 | reverse complement strand
CCAAGGCTCCGCCATGTCTCCCTCCTCCGCCTTGCGATCGCACGCACCAGACCCCGCTCCCTAATCCGGCCTGACCGACAAGACACCCCCTAGGCCCCGATACGGATTCTTTACGCCCAAGCGTGATGGAGCGCACTTTCGGGGCTCTTGCGCCCATCACCCACCCTCGTGTCAAAATAGGACAAGGAGTCCGGGGAGGGCTCCTTCCGTCCAAGTGGGGGCGGAATGCTTTGTATTGCGCTCTATTGGGGGTCTCGTGACGCCTGATTGCTCCTGTGACTGATCGTCACTGCGGCGTAACTGTCCGCTATGGCATGGTCCATCGGCTTCCGTCGTTGATGAACACCTGAGAGGGCAATTCCATCGGTTTGGCCGACGAGGCTGGACAGATGGTGTAGTTGTAGTGCCGAGGACAAGCCGTTCGTCCTATAACCGACTCGGCCCGCGTCCGCCATTTCGGGCAACGTGGGTCAAGGTGCAGAATTTAGAGGAAAGAACCGAGATGGTTCGGTTCTCCCGAGGAGGCCGCTCATGACCGCTCGCACCCCTGATGCCGAGCCGCTGCTGACCCCGGCTGAGGTTGCCACGATGTTCCGCGTGGACCCGAAGACGGTCACACGCTGGGCAAAGGCCGGCAAGCTCACGTCCATCCGCACGCTCGGTGGACATCGCCGGTATCGCGAGGCAGAGGTCCGCGCACTGCTTGCGGGTATTCCGCAGCAGCGCAGCGAGGCCTGAACGTCTCGTCAGGGCACAGCTGACAACCAACCAACCCCAACCGGACACCCGGGTCCCCAATCCGGTCGTCCCGCTCCATAGCTCCACATTGATCCACCAGCTTCGCAACGCTCCACACGGCGGGCACCTGCCCCAACAGGGCCCACGCCCCCACAACACGGGGCAAGTCACTTCGATCGCGCTGGACTCCGCCGAGTCCAGCGCGATCTTTTTTGTGTGGTGCGGCCGGAGTTGGGGGTTGGCGGGGGTTCACAGGAAGCGCTTGCGGGGGCGTGCAATTGCACATATCAAATTCGCAGTTGGTAGGCGGGGGGTAAGCAGAGCCCTTCCGTGAACATGGCCGGTGACACCCGTCACAGTGCGAACCTCTTGCCAACTCCCGTCGTAGCACCTAATGAGGGTCGCTGTCCGCTTCTGGTGTGCGGTTCGGAGCGGAGCTGTTGGATGTGTGGTCGCCGCCGTCCCTGCGGCTGTCGTCCGGGAGCGCGGGCGCGGTGGGCTCCATGGCGAGCCGCTGGAGACGATGACAGACCGCGCAGTGGCGCATCACATGCCGATAGCCCGTCGCGGCCGCCAGATGGGCACGCAGGAGCGCCCGAGTCTCGTGTCTGGCCGCCGATGCCACCATGCGCGCCACCCCCCGGATAAAGGGCCCCTGCTGATGACTTACCGGCGCCACGGGAACGCGTCAAGCCACGACACAGCAACGGAGCCCGTATCGAGAAGGACGCGGGCTCCGTCGCGGGCGCAGCAGTGGAGCCCGTATCCAGGGGGATACGGGCTCCAGATAATTCGATGCGGTCCTGACGGGATTTGAACCCGCGGCCTCCACCTTGACAGGGTGGCGAGCACTCCAAACTGCTCCACAGGACCAGAATTCGCGGCTCCGGTGCGCTGTTCCTACCGGCGGCTGCGAAACCAGACTCTACAGCAGTCGAGACAGTGCGGTCGAACCGGATCAGCCCCCGGTCGGCGGCTACGGCGCCGCCGCGTCGATCGCCTTCACGATCCGCTTGTCCGACACCGGCTGCGCCGTGCCCAGGGCGTGCGCGAAGTAGCTCACCCGCAGTTCCTCGATCATCCAGCGGATGTCCAGGACCTGCTGCGGCACCGGCCGCCCGCGCGGGAGTTGTTCGAGGAGCCACGCGTACTCGTCCCGCATCTCGTGGACCTTCTCCATGCGCGTGGTGTCGCGCTGGACGTTCGTCGGCATCTGCTGGAGCCTGCGGTCCGCCGCCACCAGGTAGCGCATCAGGTCGGGCAGCCTGCGCAGCCCCGTGCGGGTCACGAAGCCCGCCGGCATCAGCTCCGCCAGCTGGTCCTTCACGTCCTGGACGTTGTTGATCAGGACCAGGCTGTTCGTGGACTTCAGCCGCCGCTCACAAGCCTGCCAGGCCGCCAGGATCTGCTCGGCCTGGGCGATCGTGCGCACGGTCAGGTCGACCAGGTCGGCGCGGACCTTGTCGAACAGCTTTCGGTACGACTCCTCGTCCCACGCCGGCCCGCCGTGCTCGGCGATCAGCCGGTCCGCCGCCGCGGTGGCGCAGTCCTCGAAGAGCGCCTGGATCGAGCCGTGCGGATTACGGGACAGGGCCAGCTTCTGCTTGTTGTTGAGGGTGTCGGACGCGAACTTGGCGGGACTGACCGGGATGTTGAGCATGATCAGCCGGCGCGTGCCCTGCCACATGGCCCGTTGCTGCTCGGCCTCGGTGTCGTAGAGCCGTACGGCCACGGTCGCGCCCTGGTCGACCAGGGCCGGATACGCCTTGACCGGCTGCCCCGCCCGCCGGGTCTCGAAGGTGCGCGAGAGCGTGCCGATCGTCCAGTCCGTGAGGCCCGAGCGCTCCACCGACTCGCCCGTGGGCCCCGCCACCGCCGCCGCGGCCTGGGAGAGCGCCTTGCGTGCCTTGGGCTTGAGGGCGATCCGCAGTGCCTCCAGGTCCTTGTCCTCGGCGAGCTTGCGGCGCCGCTCGTCGACGATCCGGAACGTGATCTTGAGATGGTCGGGCACCCGGCCCGGATCGAAGTCGTCGGCCGTGACAGGCACACCGACCATCCGCTGGAGCTCGCGCGCCAGCGTCACGGGAAGCGCTTCCTGAAGGGGCACCGCCCGCTCCAGGAACTTCTTCGCGTAGTTCGGCGCCGGGACGTAATGCCGGCGGATCGGTTTCGGCAGGGAGCGGATCAGCTCCACCACCACCTCCTCGCGCAGCCCCGGGATCTGCCAGTCGAAGCCTTCGGAGGTGATCTGGTTGAGCACCTGGAGCGGTACGTGGACGGTCACACCGTCCGCGTCGGCCCCCGGCTCGAACTGGTACGTCACACGGAACTTGAGCCTGCCCTGCCGCCAGGAGTCCGGATAGTCGTCCTTCGTGACGGCGCCAGCGGCCTCGTTGATGAGCATCGAGCGCTCGAAGTCGAGGAGTTCGGGCTCCTCCTTGCGCTTGTGCTTCCACCACGAGTCGAAGTGCGCGCCGGAGACCACATGATCGGGCACCCGCTCGTCGTAGAAGTCGAACAGCGTCTCGTCGTCCACGAGGATGTCGCGGCGCCGGGCGCGGTGCTCCAACTCCTCGACCTCGCCCAGAAGTTTGCGATTGTCATGGAAAAACTGATGGTGCGTCCGCCAGTCGCCCTCGACGAGCGCGTTGCGGATGAACAGGTCGCGTGAGGCCTCCGGGTCGATCCGGCCGAAGTTCACCTTGCGCCGCTCGACGATCGGTACGCCGTACAGCGTGACCTTCTCGTACGCCATCACGGCCGACTGGTCCTTCTCCCAGTGCGGTTCGCTGTATGTGCGCTTGATCAGATGCTGGGCCAGCGGCTCGATCCAGTCGGGGTCGATCTTCGCGTTGACCCGGGCCCACAGCCGCGACGTTTCCACCAGCTCCGCGGACATGATGACGCGCGGCGGCTTCTTGAAGAGGGCCGAGCCGGGGAAGACCGCGAACTTCGCGTTGCGCGCGCCCACGTACTCGTTCTTCCCTGTGTTTCTCCCGCCCTCCCCCCCGGCGTCTTTCACGTCCTTGAGCCCGATGTGCGACAGCAGGCCGGCCAGCAGCGAGATGTGCACGGACTGGTCGGGCGCCGGAGCGCTGTCGTCGCCCTCGTCGATCTTGATGCCCATCTGCTTCGCGACCGTGCGCAGTTGGGAGTAGATGTCCTGCCACTCGCGGATCCGCAGGAAGTTCAGATACTCCGCCTTGCACATCCGGCGGAAGGCCGAGGAGCCGCGGGCCTTCTGCTGCTCTCGGATGTAGCGCCACAGGTTCAGGAAGGCCAGGAAGTCGGAGGTCTCGTCCCGGAAGCGGGCGTGCTGCTGGTCGGCCTGGGTCTGCTTTTCCGACGGGCGCTCGCGCGGGTCCTGGATGGACAGCGCGGCGGCGATCACCATCACCTCGCGTACGCAGCCGTTCCGCTCGGCCTCGATGACCATGCGCGCCAGGCGCGGGTCGACGGGCAACTGGGAGAGCTTGCGGCCGAGTTGGGTGAGCTGCTTGCGCGGATCCTTCTGCGTGGCGTCGAACGCGCCCAGTTCCTGGAGGAGTTGGACGCCGTCGCGGATGTTGCGGTGGTCCGGCGGGTCGATGAAGGGGAACTTCTCGATGTCGCCCAGGCCGGCCGCCGTCATCTGGAGGATGACCGAGGCCAGATTCGTACGGAGGATCTCGGCGTCCGTGAACTCGGGCCGGGAATCGAAGTCGTCCTCGGAGAAGAGCCGGATGCAGACGCCGTCCGACGTACGGCCGCAGCGGCCCTTGCGCTGGTTGGCACTGGCCTGCGAGATCCGCTCGATCGGCAGGCGCTGGACCTTGGTGCGGTGCGAGTAGCGCGAGATACGGGCGGTGCCGGGGTCGATCACGTACTTGATGCCCGGCACGGTCAGCGAGGTCTCCGCCACGTTCGTCGCCAGGACGATCCTGCGGGTCGCGCCCCCGCCGGGTCTCTGGAAGACGCGGTGCTGCTCGGCGTGCGACAGACGCGCGTACAGGGGCAGCACCTCGGTGTGCCGGAGCTTGCGCTTGTCCAGCGCGTCGGCGGTGTCGCGGATCTCCCGCTCGCCGGAGAGGAAGACCAGGACGTCGCCGGGGCCCTCCGACTGGAGTTCGTCCACGGCGTCGCAGATCGCGGTGATCTGGTCGCGGTCGCCCTCGGCGCTGTCGTCATTGTCTTCGAGGAGCGGGCGGTAGCGGACCTCGACCGGGAACGTACGGCCCGAGACCTCCACGATCGGCGCGTCGCCGAAGTGCCGGGAGAAGCGCTCGGGGTCGATCGTCGCCGAGGTGATGACGAGCTTGAGATCCGGGCGCCTGGGGAGGAGCTGGGCGAGATAGCCGAGCAGGAAGTCGATGTTGAGGCTGCGCTCGTGGGCCTCGTCGATGATGATCGTGTCGTACGCGCGCAGGTCGCGGTCCGACTGGATCTCGGCGAGCAGGATTCCGTCCGTCATGATCTTGACGAACGTCGAGTCCTGGTTCACCTGGTCGGTGAAGCGGACCTTCCAGCCGACGGCCTCGCCGAGCGGACTCCTCAGCTCGTCGGCGACGCGCTCGGCGACGGTGCGGGCGGCGATCCGGCGCGGCTGGGTGTGGCCGATCATGCCCCGGACGCCCCTGCCGAGCTCCATGCACATCTTGGGGATCTGGGTGGTCTTGCCCGACCCGGTCTCACCGGCGACGATCACGACCTGGTGGTCGCGTATCGCCCGGAGGATCTCGTCCTTCTTCTGGCTGACGGGCAGTTGCTCGGGGTACGTGATCGCGGGCATCCGGGCCGCGCGGGCGCGTACGCGCTCGGCGGACCTGCCGGCCTCGGCCGCGATCTCGTCGAGGACGGCCTGCCGCGCTTCGGGCTTACGGATGCGCCGGACGCCTTCGAGACGGCGGCCGAGGCGCTGCGAGTCGCGCAGCGACACATCGGCCAGCAGGGACTGAAGGTCGGCGAGGGAAGTAGACATACCGAGCCAAGGGTCTCACCCGGGCCGGGCGAGTGGCGAACCCATTTCGCGGGGCGGGTACACGGAAGCCCCTGCCGAGGCTCTCGGCAGGGGCATCTCGTATCAACTTCAAGCTCAGGAGTGGCTGGGGCCGGGATCGAACCGGCGACCTATCGCTTTTCAGGCGATCGCTCGTACCAACTGAGCTACCCAGCCACGCGGCTCTCGCGAGCCACAGCGGTCCTGACGGGATTTGAACCCGCGGCCTCCACCTTGACAGGGTGGCGAGCACTCCAAACTGCTCCACAGGACCAAGCAATGTGCGAGACGAGTCTCGCACACGGTGTTGCGTGCCCCCAACGGGATTCGAACCCGTGCTACCGCCTTGAAAGGGCGGCGTCCTGGGCCACTAGACGATGAGGGCTAAGGGCCCGCCTGGGCGCTTGGTAGCGCGTCGGGGACGTGAGAAGCATATGGGATGCGGGGAGCTATCGCCAAAACGGTTTACGGGGCAGGGGACCCGCCCGCCGGCGACGGTGACGGGTCCGTCCCCGGTACGCCCGCCTCCTCCGGCAGATGGCGGCTGACCTCCGCCGTCGTCAGCCCCAGTCCGCCCAGGGTGATCTCGTCCCACGCCTGGAGCCGCTTCGTCGTGCTGTCCAGATAGAGCAGCGAGGCCCGGACCTTCTCCGGCTGGTCGTTCTGGACCGCGCGCAGTCCGCCGCCGCCCGCCGAGCCCTCGATCTTCAGCCGCGTACCGAGCGGCATGATCTCGGTGTCCCGGCGGTGCACATGGCCGGCGAGCACGAGCGGCACCGTGCCGTCCGTCTCCCTGGCCGCGATCGGGTTGTGGGCGACGGCGATGTCCACCGGGGTGCCCGCCCGCTCCTGGTCGCGGATGGCCGACGCCAGCCGGATGCCCGCCATCTCCTCGGCCGGGTCACCGGCGTTGACCAGCGAGCGGTCGGGGGTGAACTGCGGGTCGCCCGTGCCCGCCACCCGGATCCCGGCGACGGTGACGGCGCGGCCCTTGTCGAGCACATGGACGTTCTTCAGGCCCTCCAGATACTTCTGGGTGGCGGCCGAGTCATGGTTGCCGCGCACCCACACGTACGGCGCGCCGAGGTCGGGGATCGGGTCGAGGAAGCTGTTCTCGGCGGCCGAGCCGTGGTCCATGGTGTCGCCGGAGTCGATGATCAGGTCGATCTTGTACTGCTCCACGAGTGAGCCGATGATGTGCCAGGACGCCGGGTTGAGATGGATGTCGGACACCTGGAGGACGCGCAGGGTGCCCGGGTCCGGCTGGTACGAGGGCAGGGTCGACGTCGCGTCGTACAGCTTGGTCACGTTGGTGACCAGCCGCGCCAACTCCTTCTGGTAGACGTCGAATTCGGTGACGATCGAGCGCGCGCTGCCGACGACCTGCGGGGCCGAGGAGAGCAGCCCGGAGAAGCGGGGCTCCAGCACGGACTTCGGGTTGAAGGTCGCGAACGCGGTGGCGCCGGACGCGGTCAGCAGCACGAGCGCGAGCCCGCCGGCGGCCAGCGCGCGGCGGGGGCGGCGGTAGACGGCCAGACCGAGGGCGGTGGCGCCCGAGACGACGGCGACACAGGACCGTACCGCCAGCTCCGTCGTCCCGACCATGACATCGCTCGCCACCTCCTCCTGGAGACCAGAGAGGCGTTCGGGGTGCTCGACCAGGGCCTGGGAGCGGACCGGGTCGAGCTGATCGACGTCGACGTCGAGGCGGATCGGGGCCGTGTGGGAGTCGAGTTCCAGCGCGCCGAGCGGCGAGACGTTGATCTTCGTGCCGCCGGTGAAGGAGGGACGCAGGGTCATCTTGGTGTCCATCGGGCCCACCGGCGTCCGCACACTGCCGACGATCAGCAGCCCGAGCCAGGCGCCGAGCACCACGACAGCGATGAGGCCGAGCGCGCGGGTGTAGGGGTGCGGGGAGCTGACGAGGGCGCTGGTCGGTCCGTCGCCGCGGGACCGGTAGTGCCGCCGGATCCGGCCGATCGCCGTGAGCGCGGTACGGAACGGGACACGTCGTACGTCGCGGGCCATTGGGCGCGTATGCCCAGGGGGGCGCGCGATCATGCGTGGGCTACGCCGTGCCCCGATCTTGGTGACCTGCGTGACAATGGCGGGGTGCTGGAGATGACGCGCGAGGAGTTCGAGGAACTGGTGGCCGAGGCGCTCGACCGGATCCCGCCCGAGCTGATGCGGCTGATGGACAACGTCGCGGTGTTCGTGGAGGACGAGCCCGATCCGGCGGCGGCGAAGGAGTCGGGGGAGGAGTTCGACGCCGATCTGCTCGGGCTCTAC
The DNA here is from genome assembly GCF_042714995.1 of Streptomyces sp. NPDC058665. Classification (NCBI taxonomy): domain Bacteria; kingdom Bacillati; phylum Actinomycetota; class Actinomycetes; order Kitasatosporales; family Streptomycetaceae; genus Streptomyces; species Streptomyces sp. NPDC058665. The sequence continues at coordinate 51,721 of NZ_JBHXRX010000052.1, read as the reverse complement.
GAGGGGACGCCGCTGACCGACCGCGGCGAGTGGTACGCGGGGGTGCTGCCGGACCGGATCACGATCTACCGGGGGCCGACGCTGCGGATGTGCGAGACGCGCGAGCACGTGGTGGCCGAGACGGAGATCACGGTGGTGCACGAGATCGCGCACCACTTCGGGATCGACGACGAGCGGCTGCATGAGCTGGGGTACGGGTGAGCGGGGGCGGGGGCTTTGAGGGCGGGCAGATCGGGTCCGCCGAGGAGCCGGTAGACCCCGATGTCGATCTGCGGGTACCGGGCCAGCGCGCCGAGACGGCCGGGCACCGGCTGTGGCAGGTGCTGGCCGTGATCTCGGCGGGCGGTGCGGCGGGCGCGACGGCGCGGTACGGCGCGGAGCGGCTGTGGCCCACGGCCGACGGCGCGTTCCCCTGGACGACCTTCGTGGTGAACGTGCTGGGGTGCGGGCTGATCGGTGTGCTGATGGTGCTGGTCGCCGAGGGCGGCTGGTCGGTCCATCCGCTGGTGCGGCCGTTCCTGGGGGTGGGGGTGCTGGGCGGTTTCACGACGTTCTCGACGTACACGCTGGACTTCCTGCGGCTGGTGCGGCACGGCGATGCGCCGGCCGCGCTGGGGTACGCGGCCCTGACGTTCGCGGGCGCGATGGCGGCGGTGTGGCTGGCGGCGAAGCTCACGCGCCGCGCCGTGGGGCCGGTGACGGCGCCGTGAACTGGCTGCTGGTGGTCCTGGGCGGCGCGGTCGGGGCGCCGCTGCGTTATCTGACGGACCGTGCGGTGCAGGCGCGGCACCAAACCCTGTTCCCCTGGGGGACGTTCACCGTCAACGTGGCGGGGAGCCTGGTGCTGGGTGTGCTGGCCGGGGCGACCGTGTCGTCGGCGACGTACGCGCTCATCGGCACGGGTCTGTGCGGGGCGCTGACGACGTACTCGACGTTCTCGTACGAGACCTTGCGGCTGGCCGAGCGCGGGGCGGGGCTGGTGGCCGGCGCGTATGTGACGGCGTCGGTGCTGGCTGGGCTCGGCGCGGTGTGGGCGGGATGGGAGCTGGGGGCGCTCTGAGAGCCCGCCGGCGGCCGGCCCCGAAAGGCCGGTCCTGCTTGGGTGCGTGGCGGGCGTGTCCCTCGCGGGGGAAAGGAAGTTGGGCAGGGCAATCCTCTCCCTGCCGGCGGGCTCCCTTCGGCGGGCGAGCCGTTTCACGCCCCCGGAGGTGCCCCGCGTGCGCCAGTTGTCCGCCCCCGGCCGTTTCGCCGTCTGGATCGTCACCTCGCTGGCGGTCGCCACCTCCACCGGCTGTATGAGCGTCGGGGACAACGAAGGGAAGCCGGCTCCCTCGCGATCGGCCGAGCGGTCCGGGTCCGCGGCCGAGGAGGACGGTGGTACGGCGGCGGACGCCGGCGCGGGCCTGCCGGCCGGCGGCCCGAGCGGCGAGGGGCCGAGGGGCGCCGAGAAGACCGGCAAGCACGGCGAGAAGGGGAAGCCGGGCGATCCGGAGGCCTCGGGAGACCCGTCGGCGAAGCCGTCCAAGGGCCCGGACGGCAAGCCGCTGCCTCCCGCGCCGAGGCCGCCGGGCGGCGACGTACCGCCCGAGGAACAGCCGACCGGGACCCCGCCGCCGCCTTCCGAGCCGCCACCGCCTGACCCGCCCGCGGAGCCTCCGGCCCAGCCGGAGCCGAGCGGTCCGCCGGATCTGCCGTCGGCGTCGCCGGCGGCGGACGTACGGACGAACGCGCAGGGGCCGGGGGACGGGGTCGGGATGCGGAAGGAGCCCGTGGCGTCGCCGCAGTTGGGGCCGGTGTGACGGCGGGGGCTGGTGTGAGGGGCCGTGTGAGGGCCGGGGGCCGGCGGGCCCGGCCGGTGTGAGGCGGATCGCGGGGAAGCGGTTTGCCAGGGAGGGGGAGCGGTGCGTATGGTAGTAGATCGTTTGATCATTGCCTGGCGCCGACACAGAAGAGCGCCGCGTGGCGCGTACTCTCCCTTGCCGTGGCTGACCGCATCGAGGCGGTCGAATTGCGAATCACGGAGTTTGGGCGCGTGCCGAGACTCCGGAAGGTTTCGCATTTCGCATGTCCATTTCCAGTACTGACCACACCGTCATGCCCGAGAACGAGTCCAACGATTCGGCGGGCTCGATCGACGGCGTCACGACGGACACCGTCGAGGCGACCGAGGCCCCCGCGGCCCCCAAGACCCCCGAAGTCACCTTCGGCGACCTGGGGTTGCCCGAGGGCGTCGTCCGCAAGCTCACCCAGAACGGTGTCATCGCCCCCTTCCCGATCCAGGCCGCGACCATCCCGGACGCCCTGGCCGGCAAGGACATCCTGGGCCGCGGCCGTACCGGCTCCGGCAAGACCCTCGCGTTCGGTCTCCCGCTGCTGGCGACCCTCGCCGAGGGCCACACCGAGAAGAAGAAGCCCCGCGGCGTCATCCTGACCCCGACCCGTGAGCTGGCGATGCAGGTCGCCGACGCCCTCCAGCCGTACGGCGACGTGCTCGGCCTGAAGATGAAGGTCGTCTGCGGCGGTACGTCGATGGGCAACCAGATCTACGCGCTGGAGCGCGGTGTCGACGTCCTCGTCGCCACCCCGGGCCGGCTGCGCGACATCATCAACCGCGGCGCGTGCTCGCTGGAGAACGTGCGGATCGCGATTCTCGACGAGGCCGACCAGATGTCCGACCTGGGCTTCCTGCCCGAGGTCACCGAGCTGCTCGACCTGGTGCCGACCGGCGGCCAGCGCATGCTCTTCTCCGCCACGATGGAGAACGAGATCAGCACCCTGGTCAAGCGCTACCTGAAGAACCCCGTGAACCACGAGGTCGACAGCGCGCAGGGCAACGTCACGACCATGAGCCACCACGTGCTCGTCGTGAAGCCCAAGGACAAGGCGCCGGTCACGGCGGCGATCGCGGCGCGCAAGGGCCGCACGATCATCTTCGTCCGTACGCAGCTGGGCGCCGACCGGATCGCCGAGCAGCTCCGCGACTCGGGCGTGAAGGCCGACGCGCTGCACGGTGGTATGACGCAGGGCGCGCGCACCCGGACGCTGGCGGACTTCAAGGAGGGTCACGTCAACGCGCTCGTCGCGACCGACGTGGCCGCCCGCGGTATCCACGTCGACGGCATCGACCTGGTCCTGAACGTGGACCCGGCCGGTGACCACAAGGACTACCTGCACCGCTCGGGCCGTACGGCGCGCGCCGGCAAGTCCGGCGTCGTCGTCTCGCTGGCCCTGCCGCACCAGCGCCGCCAGATCTTCCGGCTGATGGAGGACGCGGGCGTCGACGCCGCGCGTCACATGGTCGCCGGGGCCGGCGCGTTCGAGCCGGAGGTCGCCGAGATCACCGGCGCCCGTTCGCTGACCGAGGTCCAGGCCGACTCCGCGAACAACTCCGCCAAGCAGGCGGAGCGCGAGGTCGCCGACCTGACCAAGGAGCTGGAGCGCCTCCAGCGCCGGGCCGGAGAGCTGCGCGAGGAGGCCGACCGCCTCGTCGCCCGCGCCGCGCGCGAGCGTGGGGACGACCCGGAGGCGGCGGTGGCGGAGGTCACGGCCGAGGCCGTGGCGGCCATCGAGGCGGCGTCGGCAGCCGCGTCCGTACCGGCCCAGACACCGCGCGACGACCGCGGCAACTACGCGCGCCGGGACGACCGCGGCGAGCGCAGCGGCCGTGGCGGCGCGAAGGGCTACACGCCGCGCGACGGCGGCAGCGGCGACCGCGGCGGTTTCCAGCGCCGCGAGGAGCGCGGCAACTACGGCCGTCGTGACGACCGCGGTGGCGAGCGGGGCGGTTTCCAGCGTCGTGACGACCGCCCGGCGGGCGGTGGTTACCAGCGCCGTGACGACCGTCCGGCCGGTGGCGGTTACCAGCGCCGTGACGACCGTCCGGCGGGTGGCGGCTACCAAGGCCGTGACGACCGTGGCAACTACGGCCGTCGTGACGACCGCGCCTCGGGTGGCGGCGACCGCCGCGACGGCGCCCGCTCCTTCGAGCGCCGCGAGCACCGTCCCACCGGTGACCGCCCGTTCAACCGCGACCGCCGTGACGACCGCCCCTCGGGCAGCTTCCGCTCGGGCGGCCACGACCGCCCGTCGGGCCGTCGCGACGACCACCGCGGAGGCACGACCGGCACGGGCACGAGCACGGGCTCGTTCGGCCGCCGTGACGACAAGCCGCGCTGGAAGCGCAACGGCTGACCACTGATCGACGGGGCCCGTACCGCACCGAATCCCGGCTGCGCTACGGGCCCCGTCCCGTGGTCTCCCCCCACCACCGGGGGATACCCGATCGGCTGCCCGCCCGGGGCGGGCTATGCTCGTGGATGACTCGTCAGGGGCCGTTAGCTCAATTGGCAGAGCAGCGGACTTTTAATCCGTTGGTTGTGGGTTCGAGTCCCACACGGCCTACCACTCAGGCCCAGGTCAGGAAGGTTCTGACCGGGGCCTGTTGAACGATCGTGATGTCCGGCTGGGCCGGGAACGCACCGGAGGCACTCGCGCCGGCGGCTAAGGCTCAGCAGTGGTGCTTACGCTGGTAATACCTTGCCCTCTCGACCAGTTGCTTGAAGTGATTGATGACCTGGGTGTACTGGCCAATCACGGGCAGTTCAACAGTGCCCGGCTTGTTCCAGATCGCGGCGATCGCCGCTCGGGCATCGCGAATCGTCCCTTTCCAGCGGATGATCTTTCGCCTCTCAGGTCCGCGCACACCGCCTGACAGGAAGGGCTCGCACAGTGGGCAGTGACCAGCCAGGGCAGGGGGTGAGCCTCGGTACCGTCTTCGACCGTCTGGGCTCGACGCTGCTCTCGACGGAGGCGGGCCGGGACCACCCCGAGCGGGTGGTGACGTCGGTCGTGCTCCACGAGCGGGGGGAGGCGCTGCGGATCAGCCCGGGGGCCATCGTGCTCGGCGTCGGGCTGCTCGACCCCGAGGACATCGCCGATGCCATCCAGGTGCTGGATGATGCCGGTGCCGCCGCTTTGGTCATCAGGGAGCCGCACACGGGCGGCGATCTCATCGCCGACGTCGTTGGGCGCACCTCTCTCACCTTGTACGGTCTGGTGCCCGGCGCTTCCTGGATGCGGGTGGCGACCTTGATCGACGCGGCGTTGAGCACGGCGTCGGCCGATGAGCTGCTGCTGGGGAGTCCTGCCCCCGGCAACGATCTGTTCGAACTCGCCAACTCGCTGGCGGTACTGCTCAAGGCCCCCATCACGATCGAGGACGCGTCGTCGCGGGTGCTGGCGTTCTCGGCCGACCAGTCGCGCACCGACGAGGGCCGGCGCAGCACGATCCTCAGTATGCGAACTCCCGGCGTGGAGCTTGAGGTTCAACGACGTCGCGGTCTCTTCCGTAAGGTCTACGAGTCCCCGGCCCCGGTCTTCGTCGATGAGATCGTGCCGGGGGCCATGCCTCGCGTGGCGATGCGTGTCAGGGCGCGTGAGCAGATCCTCGGGGTGGTCTGGGCCATTGTGGAAGGCCCGCTCACGCGGCGTCAGGAGCAGGCGATGGCTGAGGCCGCGCAGGTGGTGGCCCTGACGATGCTCCGCGCGCGGGTCGGCGCCGACGCCGCCGACCGGTTGCGGGTGGCTCTGCTCTCAAGCCTGCTTGAGGGGGGAGCGAGTGCGCGGAAGGCGGCTCAGCAGCTCAACCTCACCGCGGCGACGCTCTGTGTGGCCGCAGTGGCCGCGGTGGCCACTGTGGCCGACGCGGTCACGACGGGGGAGGCTTCGGCGACGGCCGAGCTTGACAAGCGTCGCCCCCGCTCGGTCCTCCGGTCCCGGTCTTCATGCCGATCGTGCGCTGCACGACACGAAGGTGCCGGAATCGCCAGGCCTGGAAGTTGTCCTCAAGGTCGACGAGGTCTTCGCATGCCTCGTAGACGTGCCAGGGCGTGGAGTCGGACTCGTAGATGTCGCGGAAGACGGGGACCAGTGCGGGCTGTGGTGTCCACGGCACGGTGACGTCACGCCCGACGACCTCCGCGGGGATCGGATATCCCTGGCGGGCCAGCATGCGCAGGAAGGCGTCGTAGAGCGTCGGTTGCTCCAGCACGTCGGTCAGGAGGGTGTGAGCGGCCGGCTCGCTTTCGAAGACCGCGAGCATGGACCGGTTCTTGTTGCCGAGGATGAACTCCACGGCTCGGTACTGGTAGGACTGGAAGCCTGAAGAGCTGGCCAGGGAGTCGCGGAACTGCGCGTACTCACGGGGGGTGAGCGTCGCGAGGACCGACCACCGCTCGGTCAGCGTGCGTTGAATGCTCTTGACGCGGGCCAGGCACTTCAGGGCCGGCTCGACGTGGTCGTTGTCCAGGTGCTCGCGGGCAGCGCGCAGCTCGTGGAGAACGAGCTTGAACCACAGCTCGGTCGTCTGGTGCTGCACGATGAACAGCAGCTCGTCGTGGTGCTCCGGAGAGGACTGCGGATGCTGTGCCGACAGCAGCCGGTCCAGATCCAGGTAGCGGCCGTAGGTGAGTGCGTCGGAAAGGTCGGTCCGCACCCCCTCCTCGATCCGCCGCACTCCGTCGGGCGCCGCGTTCTCGGGCGTCACCTCGCCGGCGTCCCACTGTGCAGAGCCTCAAGGGCGCGTGGTGCCTGTGCGAGGTATTCCTCGATCCGGGCCGCTTTGATGCCCTCGTATCCGCGGATTGCCCGGGGAAGTTCCGCCAGTTGAGCGACCGCGTCGGCGTTGTCCGGAGTGAGCTGTTCCAAGGCCTGGCGCACATGTTGTTGGTACTGCGTGATCAGGGCCCTCTCCGCGCGGCGCATCTCGGTGCGGGCGAAGGGATCGATCGGGGTGCCACGCAGGCGGCGCGCGGCCCGCAGAACTCGGAACGTCGGCCCGGCGGTCCGGCGCAGCCGCAGTTTGCGGTTCATGCCCAGCGCGCGCAGGACGGGCGGGTGGAGCAGGACCGAGACCCGGGCCAGGGATCCGAACTCGGCGCGGATACGGGTCTGTTCGGCGGGGTCCAGATGCAGACGTGCCACCTCGTACTCGTCTTTGTACGCCATCAGTTGGTGCAGCGACGCGGCGAACGCCTGGGCGATACGACGGCCTTGCGGCTGCCCCGCGCGTTCGGTGGCGAGAGTGGTGACGGTCTCCACCGCCTGGCGGTAACGCTCGGCGTAGGCCCTGTTCTGATACCCGGCCAGGTCGTCGAGGCGGCGGGCGACCACATCTTCCAGGGTGGCGCTGAGGGGTGTCGCCTCAGACTGGGGTGGGGCGGTTGCCCGCCGTACGGTCCCGGGGTCGGCCACGACGGCGCGCCCCCAGCGGAACGCGGCCAGGTTCTTCGCCACGGCGGCGCCGTTGAGTTCGATGGCCTGCTCCAGTGCCTGTGCGCCGACCGGCAGGCAGCCGTGCTGGTAGGCCGCGCCGAGCAGCAGCATGTTGGCGGGCATATGGTCGCCGAAGAGCCGCTCGGCGAGTCGCTGGGCGTCCAGCGCCAGCGGGAGTGTGCCGCGGGTCGCGGAAGCGATCTTGGCCAGGGCGTGCTCCGGGCCGCCAGGTACGGCGACCTGTCGGGTGATCATGGCGGCGGTGGGGACGACGGCGGTGTTGACGACGGCGACGGTGCGCTCGGGGGAGCAGGTCGCCAGGTTCGCGTCGGCCGCCGCACCGAGCAGGTCGAAGCCGATGAGTACGTCGACTCCGCCGTGCGGGGCACGGACGCTTCCGGTGACGGGACTCTTCCCGATCCGTACGTCGCTGACGACGGGACCTCCCTTCTGGGCCAGGCCCGTCTGGTCGAGACCCGCCGCGTGCAGCCCGTCGAGGAGGGCGGCCATCTGCAGGATCTGCGAGACGGTGACGACACCGGTGCCGCCGATGCCGGGCATGCGCAGCACGACCTCGTCGCTGGTGACGCGGTCCTGTGGTTCGGGCAGCGGGCCGGGGGGCTCCGGCAATCTCACGGGAGCGGGCTTGACGGCCGGCCGGCCCGGTTCCACCAGGAGGAAGGAGGGGCAGTCGCCTTTGAGGCAGCTCAGGTCGGAGTTGCAGGACGGCTGGTGGATCCGGGTCTTGCTGCCGAACTCTGTCTCCACGGGCAGTACCGACAGGCACGTCGACTGTTCACCGCAGTCACCGCAGCCTTCGCAGACCCGTTCGTTGACAACGACCTTGGCGGTCAGCGTGGGGAGCAGGCCGCGTTTGCGCATGCGGCGTTCCTCGGCCGCGCAGCGGTCGTCGTGGATCAGTACCGTCACGCCTTCCACCTCGGCCAACTCGGCTTCCACCTGGGCGAGTTCATCGCGGTGGCGGACACTGGCGCGCGGGTCGAGACGGACCCCGCGGTAGGTGTGCGGTTCGGCCGTGGTGATCACGATGCGCCGGACTCCCTCAAGTGCCAGGAGCCGGGTGAGGTCGGGGACGTCGAGGCAGCCTTCGACGTTCTGCCCGCCGGTCATCGCGACGGCCTGGTTGTAGAGGAGCTTGTACGTCATGGTGGCCCCGGCCGCGACGGTGGCGCGGACGGCGAGTGACCCGGAGTGGTGGAAGGTGCCGTCGCCTAGGTTCTGCACGAAGTGCCGGTCGTCGGTGAAGGGGGCGAGGCCGAGCCACTGTGCTCCTTCGCCTCCCATCTGGGTGAGGCCGATCTGCTGGCCGCGGGAGCCGCTGTCGTCGAGCGCGACCATGGCATGGCAGCCGATGCCGACCCCGACCAGTGTGTCCGGACCGCTCTTGGTGGAGCGGTTGTGGGGGCAGCCGGAGCAGAAGAACGGTGTGCGCTCGGCGATGAGCGGCAGCATCCGCGGTCCGGCCGGTCGTGGCTTCGGTGCGAGCGCAGCCGGCGCGTGTGGCAGCCGTTCGGCGCCGATCAGTCCGACGAGTGCCCGGGTGACGTCGTCGGCTTTCAGCGTGCCGCGGACCGGCAGCAGCGTCTCTCCATCGGCGTCATGGCGCCCGACGACCGACGGTGCGCCCTGCCGACCGTAGAGGGTCTGCTTGAGATGGCCTTCGAGGAAGTCGGTCTTGTCCTCCACGACCAGCAACCCGTCGAGTCCGTCGGTGAGTTCGGCCATGTGGTCGGCGTCCAGGGGGAAGGGCATGCCGAGCTGAATGAGCCGGATGCCGAGACGCTCGGTCTGAGCCTCGTCGAGGCCGAGGTCGCTCAGGGCCCGGCGTACGACCGCGAAGGACGCTCCCGAGGCGAGGATTCCCAACCGGGCCCGCCGGGCGGAGCCGACGACGCGGTTGATGCCGTGTTCGCGCGCGTAAGCGCGGGCGATGGCCAGGCGCCGGGTCAGGAGATCCTCCTCGGCGTCCAGCGCGACCGGGATGACCGGCGCCAGGGCGGCGTTCACGGCCCGGCGTTCGGGCACCGGTATGCCGCGGCCGAGGCCGGTGAGGTCGACCGTGGCCGAGGAGTTCGCGACATCGGTAACGATCTTCAACGCCGTCCACAGTCCCGCCGCCCGGGACAGGGCGACGGCGTGCAGTCCGTAATCGATGATCTCGCGCACCGAGCCCGGCGCGAACAGCGGCAGCCCGAGACTCTGGCACATCACCTCGCAACTGCTGGGGAGGGTGGAGGACTTGCATTCCGGGTCGTCCCCGATCCAGGCGACCGCCCCGCCCAGCGCGGCGGTGCCCGCCGTGGTCGCGTGCCGGATCGCGTCGGCGGCCCGGTCCAGTCCCGGATTCTTGCCGTACCAGAACCCGGTGACACCTTCGTGGCGTGCGCCCGGAAGCCGCCCGAGGCGCTGGGTGCCACCGACCGCGGTGGCAGCGAGTTCTTCGTTCAGTCCCGGTCGGAAGACGACACCGGCCTCGTCGAGGATTCGGCCCGCGCGCCCCATCTCCAGGTCCACCCCGCCCAGCGGGGAGCCCTGATAGCCGGACACGAACACCCGGGTGTCCAGGTCCTGTTCGCGGTCGATCCTGCGTTGCTCCAAGGTCAGGCGCACCAGCGCCTGGACTCCGGACATCAGGGCGCGTCCGTCCCCGGCGGTGTACTTGGCATCCAGGGACGGGACCCGGCTCTGCGTGCTCACGTTTTCCTCCATGGAGTCCAGGGGCGGGGTACCGAACCGGCGCCGCTGAGTGGCTTCCCGCTCTACCGAGTGAACGATAATAACGTTATTATCGAATCTCAACCCGCGATACGGCCGCTCCGCGGACGGCTGAAGGAGTTCGTACGCATGCCCACCACCCGTACCGAGACGCGTGACCGGAACAAGCGAGCCCTCCTCGCGTCGGCCCGGGATCTCGTCGCGTCCGACGGCACACAGGTATCCCTGGGTTCGATCGCGGAGGCGGCCGGACTGACCACGGGCGCCGTGTACTCCATTTTCGGGAGCAAGCAGAAACTGCTGGTCGAACTCCTCGCCGAGGACTTTCACCGGTACCAGGGCGCACTGGCCGCGGTCGCCGACCCCACGTTGAGCCTGCGGGCCGTACTCAGGGGAATCGCCGACGCCTGGCTCGCCGCCTACGCCGGTGAGAGCGCCGCACGCTGGTCGTTCGAGCTCAACATCGCGCTGGCCGCGGTCCACGACCCGAAGCTCAAGGCGCGGCTGGGAGAGCTCAAACGTGACGAACTCGACGGCCTCTCGGCTCTGCTGACGGGGCGGCTCGTCCACCAGGCCGCGCCGGGCCCGCTCACCAGCGAAGTCGAAGCCCGCGCGGTGGCGGACGCGCTCCGCGCCCTGCTCTCCGGGATCGCGTTCCAGTACGCGATGACCGACCAGCGTCCCGAGCGGACGTTCCTCCGTCGCGCGTGCGAGGCACTCGCGACGATGGCCGAACAGGACGCGCGGTGAACCGTGCTTCGTCAGGGATATCGACCGCGCCCGGCATCGAATCGGCTTCCCCCCGATGAGGAGAATGACTGTGCCTTCCACGGCACTTACCGAGGTACTCCGGGACATCTGTCCCCCGCAGGCGGCGGCCGCGGCGTGCGTGATCGAGGATGGTCACACGAGTGAGGCGACCGCCGGCCCTGTCGGCACCGCCCCGACTTTCGCCCTCGCCTCCGTGACCAAGGTGTTCACCGCGACGATGGTCGGTCAACTCGTGGCGGCCGGTTCCCTGTCGTTCGACGATCCCGTGGTCAGGTATCTGCCGGAGGCCGCCGCCCTGGGCCCGCATGCGGATGGGATCACCGTGCGCAGCCTGCTGTGTCACTCCGGCGGGCTCGCCGATGTGTGGCAGCCGTCCGGCGGCTTCGACGAACTGCTGACGACGGTGCGCGGCTTTGGGGCAACCGGCTTGCCCGGCGAGACGCACTCGTACAGCAATTCCGGTTACGTGGTGCTGGGGCGGCTCATCGAGCAGGTGACCGGAGCGTCGTGGCGACAGTGCCTGCGGGACCGGATCCTCACCCCCACGGGCGCCACCGGAGTGACCGCAGGACCGGGCCCGGCATCCGTCACCGATCTGGTGCCGGACGGCCGGGGCGGTCTCCAGCCCGGGGAGATGTGGCCCCGGGTCGGGGCACTGTACGAGGCCGCGGGGTCAACTCTGCACGGCACCGCCCGCGACGCCGCCCGCCTTGCCCTCGCGTGCGCCACCGGCCGCACCGCCGAGGGGAAGGAACTGCTTCCCGTCGCACTCGCCGCCGAGATGCGCAGTTGCCAGATCACCCTGCCCGGACGGGCTCTGCGGTTCTCCGGCTGGGGGCTGGGCTGGGCCCTGTCCCGGGCGGGACAGCGGGCCGTGGAACACATGGGGGGTACCTCGGTGCTGGTGTTCGCCGAGCCCGGCAACGAGCGCGCCGCCGCTGTGCTGACCAACTATCCGCAAGGTGAGTCAGCCGGCCGCGCAGTGGTGCACGCCATGCTCGGCACGCCCGAACCGGCGCCGATCGCCGGGCCAGGACCCAGCGATCCCCAGCGATACGCCGGGCGGTACGTGTCGCCGAACCTCGCGTTCGACATCCGGACCGACGGGGAAACGCTGACCGTCTCGAATCCGCTGGGCGGCCCCGCCGCCGCGCTGCACCACCAGGAGGGCGACGCGTTCTGGTTCGAGTTCGGCCATGTGCGCACCGAGCTCTGCTTCTTCGACATGGTCGGCCGCACCCCTCGCCGGATACACACCGCCACGCGAGTGCTGCACAGGGAAGCACCGGCGGAATGAACAGGCCGCGGTACGTACCCGTTCTCGAAGGGACATCATGCAATCCTCCGCAACAGACCTAGCGTTCGACCACGAGCGGGTCGTGCTCCACCACGGCAGACGCTCCAGCCTTCCCCTCATCGCGGCGGTGCACTCGACGACCCTGGGAACAGCAGTCGGCGGCGCGCGCCTGTGGACCTACCCCGACTGGCGTGACGCCTTCACCGACGCTCTGCGGCTGTCGGCGGCCATGTCCCTCAAGAACGCGGCCGCCGGTCTGGCGTACGGCGGCGCGAAGGCGGTCATCGCACCCCCCCCGGGGACCGAACTGTCGGCCGACCGCCGCGAAGCGGTACTCAGGGACCTCGGTGATCTCGTCGACAGCTTCGAGGGAACCTTCATCGTCGGCGAGGACGTGGGAATGCGCGCCGAGGACATGCTCATCGTCCGCGAACGGACCCGCTGGGCGGACTGCCTGCCCACCAGCGCAGGCGGGATCGGAGAACCGGCGGAGCCGACCGCTGTCGGTGTGTACTCCGCGATCGAAGCCGTCGCGCACCACGTCTTCGGGACCACCGACCTCACCGGCCGCCGCGTCTGCGTGGTCGGGCTCGGACAGGTGGGGCAGCGCCTGGCACGCCGCCTCGCCGACGCCGGAGCCGTGCTCACCCTGTCCGACATCAACCCGGCGAAGCGGCAGATCGCCGCCGGGCTCGACGCCGACTGGGCCGAGCCGGAGGAAGCCCTGTTCACCGAGACCGATCTCCTCGTACCTGCGGCCCTCGGCGGAATCTTCACCCAGGACACCGTGCCTCAGCTGCGATGCGCGGCGATCGTCGGGCCCGCCAACAACCAGCTCGCAGACGACACGGTCGCCCAGACCCTCGCCGACCGGAACATCCTGTGGGCACCCGACTTCATCGTCAACGCGGGCGGTGTCGTCTACGGCGTCGAAGTGTCTCTGGACGGCATCTCCCCCAAGACAGCTCTGGCCGATGTACAGCGCATCGGTGACCGGCTCGCGGCTGTCCTCGACCGGGCCGGGCGAGAAGGGAAGACACCGCTGGCGATAGCACTGGCGGACGCGAACACACGCCTCGCCGGCGGGGCCCGCGACGAGGGGAACTGATTGCTCCTCCGGAGGAGGGCAGCGCCGACCGCGCTCGTCCCACCCGGCCTACCCCGACAACCAAGCGCCCCGCCCGGGTTCCTCCGGGCGGGGCGCCTCGGTATCTGTGGGGTCGGGTGTGGGCGGGCGGGGCGGCGGGTTCCGGCGGTCCTCGCCGGCTTCGGTGTGGGCGAGTTCCGCCTCGATCGTGTCCAGGGCCTGTCTCGCGGCGGCGAGTTGGGCCCGGAGCTCGTGTCGCCGGCGTGGTTCCGCGGCGGTCTCCGCCTCCATCTCCATCTCCCGTGCTTCCTGGAGGGAGTTGATGACGACTCCGATGAGCAGGTTCACGAGGAGGAACGAGCCGAGGAGGACGAAGGAAGCGAAGTAGACGATCGTCCAGCGGGAGATCGCCAGGCCCGCCCGTACCGCGTCGCCGAGGCCGTCGAGGGTGATGAGGAGGAACAGGGTGAGGGCCGCGCGGCCCAGGGAGCCGTAGTGCTCCGGGTCTTCGGCCGCGAAGAAGACCCAGCCGGTCATCGCGTAGACATACAGGAGCAGCGCGCCGACGAGTACGAAACTCACCGTTCCCGGCAGGCTCTTGCCGACGGCCACGATGACGATGCGCAGCTGTGGCAGGAACCGGGCCGCCCGTACGACGCGGGCCAGCCGCAGGAGCCTCAGCACGGTCGCGTTCTCGCGCGCGAAGGGCATGAACGCCAGTCCGACCACCGCGAGATCGAAGACGTTCCACGGATCGCGGAAGAACTCCTTGGGGCGGTCGGCACAGGCCGCGGCGCGCAGCAGGATCTCGGTCGTGAAAGCGGCGAGGAAGACGTGTTCGGCCGTCTTCAGCAGGTCGTGCCACTGGTCGACGGCGCCGGTGTAGGTCTCGGCTCCCAGCAGTACGGCGTTGCCGAGGATGAGGCCGAAGACCGCGGCGGTGAACGGCGCCGATTCGGTGATACGGCGCGTACGGACCGCCACGGCCCGGCGTAAGGCGGGGGACCGTTCGGACATCACTCGGTGGTGCCCGTCGCGGGGCCGACGAGTTCTTCCAGCAGGTCTTCCATGGTGACGAAGCCGAGGACGGTGCCCTTGTCCCCGCTCACGGCCGCCAGATGGGTCCCGGCGGATCGCATCGCGGTCATGGCATCGTCGAGCGGTGTGCCGATCTCGACGCGGACCACCGGGCGCAGGGCGGTCCTGGACAGGGGCCGGTCGCGTTCCGCCACTCCGAGGGTGTCCTTGATGTGCAGATATCCCCGCACCTCGCCCTTCGGCCCGGTGACCGGGAGGCGGGAGAATCCCGAGGTGGCCGCGGCGCGTTCCAGTTGGCGCGGTGTGACGTCGTGGTCGACCGTGACCGTTCCGGCGAGTGGCACCATCACCTCGCCGACGGGCCGGGTGCCCAGCTCCAGGGCGTCGCGCAGCCGCTCCCCGTCGGCCGGATCGATGAGGCCGGCGTCACTGGAGCCCTCCACCATCCGTACGAGCTCGTCGTCGGTGAAGACCGAGGCGACCTCGTCCTTCGGCTCGACCTTCATCAGCCGCAGCAGCACGTTGGCGAAGGCGTTGATACCGAAGATGACCGGCCGCAGGGCGCGGGTCAGGGCGACCAGTGACGGAGCCAGGATCAGCGCGGTGCGTGCCGGGGCGGCGAGCGCGATGTTCTTGGGGATCATCTCGCCGATCAGCATGTGCAGATAGGTGGCCAGGGTCAGCGCGATCACGAAGGCGATCGGGTGGACCAGTCCGGCGGGCACACCGATGGACTCGAACGGCGGCTCAAGGAGATGGGCGATGGCCGGCTCGGCGACCGCGCCGAGCACGAGGGAGGAGATGGTGATGCCGAGTTGGGCGGTCGCCATGGCCGCCGACAGATGCTCCAGCCCCCACAGGGTGCTCCTGGCACGGGAGTTGCCCTTGAGGGCGGCCGGCTCGATCTGGCTGCGCCGCACGGAGATCAGGGCGAACTCGGCCCCGACGAAGAAGGCGTTGGTGAGAAGGGTGAATGCTCCGATGGCCAGCTGAATGGCTGTCATGACGGTTCCGTGTCGTTTGGTGCGGCCGGGGTCGGCTCGGGGGCGGTGACGCGGACGCGGTCCGCACGGTGGTGTTCGACGTGGAGCACGGCCAGTTGCCAGCCCTGGACCTCGAACCGGTCCTGGGGCGTGGGGATACGGGCCAGGCGGTCGGCGATCAGCCCGGCGAGGGTCTCGTAGGAGCCCTCGGGTGCCTCGAACCCGATGCGTTCGAGCTCGTCCAGACGGATACCGCCGTCCGCCTCCCAGACGGCGCGGCCGTCCGCGGCGGGCTCGCGCTCCACCAGACCGGGGCTCTCCCGCGGGTCGTGCTCGTCGCGTACGTCGCCGATGACCTCCTCCACGATGTCCTCCACCGTGACGATGCCCGCGGTACCGCCGTACTCGTCGACGACGACGGCCATGGTGCGGCTCTGCCTCAGCCGGCGCAGCAGCCGGTCCACGGGCAGCGTGTCGGGGACGCGCAGCGGTTCGGTCGCCAGCGCGGTGACCGGGGTGTCGCCCCGTACCTCCTCGTCCAGTGCCAGCACGTCACGGATGTGTACGGTGCCGGTGATCTCGTCCAGGCTGCCGCGGTGCACGGGGAACCGGGACAGTCCTGTCGCCAGGGCCAGGTTCGCGGCGTCGGCGGCGGTGGCGTGGGCGTCCAGGGCCCGTACGCCGACGCGCGGGGTCATGACGTTCTCGGCGGTCAGCTCGCCCAGGTGGAGCGTGCGGACGAAGAGCTCGGCGGAGTCCTTCTCGATGGCGCCTTCACGGGCGGAGTGCCGTACGAGGGCGACGAGTTCCTCCGGCGTACGGGCCGACGCCAGCTCCTCGGCGGGCTCCAGGCCGATCCGGCGTACGAGACGGTTCGCGGTGTTGTTCAGGTGCCGGATCAGCGGGGCGAAGCAGGCGGTGAAACCCCGCTGAGGGGCCGCCACCACCTTCGCGACGGCGAGCGGACTGGAGATCGCCCAGTTCTTCGGCACGAGCTCGCCGATCACCATGAGCACCACGGTGGACACCGCGACGCCGAGCAGGGTGGCGGTGGTCGAAACCCCGCCCGACGGCAGGCCGGTGGCCTCCAGCGGGCCGCGCAGCAGCACGGACAGGGACGGCTCCGCCAGCATGCCGATGACCAACGAGGTGACGGTGATGCCCAGTTGGGCGCCGGAGAGCTGGAAGGTCAGCCGCTTCGCGGCCTTCAGGGCGCTGCCGGCACCGCGCTCCCCGGCCTCGGCGGCACGCTCCAACTCGTCGCGTTCGACGGTCGTCAGGGCGAATTCGGCGGCCACGAAGACGGCGCACGCGAGGGTCAGTGCCAGGGCGAGCAGCAGCAGGAGTACGGCACTCATCGCGGCACCTCCGTCCCGCGGCTCGGCGGGGCCGGGGCGGGGGCGCCTGCGCCGGGAGGTTCATCCATGGCGGACCACAGCTCTCTGTCGGGTCGGTCGGCCGACCTGGAGTCGGACGTAATCGGATGGAGTCGAAACGGGCGCGGTCGTGTTCAGCGGACACCGTCGAAGTCGCTGCCGACGGTCAGGGTCACTTCACCGGGGGTGGCGTCCGTGTCCCCGGCGGCCGTCGTACCGGGCAGCCGGGAGGCGAGCGCCCGCGCCTGCCGCTCCAGCCCGCCGGGAAACCTGACGGACGTGTCGTCGGTGTCCTCGGGCGCGTTGCCGGTCCCCACGACGGTGAAGCCGGCCGCGCCCAGGAGCTCCGCGGTCTTCGCCGCCTCGCCCGCCCTGCCCGTTCCGTTGAGTACGCGGACCCGGACCGCCGCCGCGTAGAGCGGGTTCTCGCTCGCCGCCTCGACCGACTTCTTGTCCACTTCCCGGTCCTCGGCCAGGGCGGCGAACAGGTCGGCGGCCTGCGGGTACTGCCAGACGACGTTCGCCTTGTCGGTGGGCACGTCGGCCTCGCGCGGGTAGTTGGGTACGGTCAGGAAGGTCAGCCGGTCGCCCGGGATCCCTCTGAGTTCGGAGGCGAGCGCCGTGAGTGGCTTGATGCCGGCCAGTGCCTTGTCCGTGGTGAGCGACTCGGTCGCCGAGTCGAGGAAGCCGTACAGGGCCGTCGGACTGGTCAGCTTCGTCTGCGCCTTGGCCGCCAGGGCCTCCATGAACTCCTGCTGACGGCCTATGCGGCCGATGTCGGATCCGTCTCCCACGCTGTAGCGGGTTCTGACATAGCCGAGCGCCTTCTCGCCCTTGACCGTCTGGCACCCCGCGGCCAGGTCGAGATGCGCCTTCGTGTCGTGGATCGCCGTCTCGGGACAGACCTCTATGCCGCCCAGGGCGTTCACCATGCCCTTGAACCCCTGGAAGTCGACCGACATGAAGTGGTCGATGCGCAGGCCGGTGTTCTCCTCGACGGTCTTGATGGTGCAGGCCGCGGCGCCGGCCACCTCGCCGCCGGTGCCGCCGACCGCGAACGCCTCGTTGATCTTGAATCGGTGTGCCTCGGACATGGTGCCGTCGCCACGGTCGCAGGCGGGTATCCGGACCCAGGAATCGCGGGGCAAGGACACCACGGTGGCCCACTCCCGGTCGGCCGACACGTGCATGACCATCAGGGTGTCCGACTGCATGGTGGTCAGGCCCTTGCCGTACTTCCCGTTGTCGCCGTCGCGTGAGTCCGAGCCGACCACGAGGATGTTCTTCGAACCCGGGCTGGTGTTGGCCGGCCGGTCGCCGCCGAGCTTGCCGTCGATGTCGGCGGAGTGGATGTTCCCGTCCAGGCTCCGATAGGCCCAGAGGCCCGCACCGCCGGCGGCCACCAGCAGGACGGCCAGCACCGCGCCGCCACGTACGAGGAGCCTGCCGCGCCGGGTGAGCCGCGCGTCCTGCTCTCCGCCGGCTTCCCGCGCCCCGCGTGCCCGCGGCTTCCTGCGTTCCCCGCCCATGCCGATCCTTCCGCGTCCGGCCCCGGCCCGCCCGACCGCCGGACCGAACCGCACCTCGACGGAACTCTACATAGCTGTAGAGGTCGGCCCGCCGTCGGCCTTGTCCACGGGAGTCCGACTCGCCCCAGGTCCTGCCCGCCGGACAGGGCCTAGAGCGGAGTCGCCGCTTTCAGTACGAGGAAGAGCGCGATCGCGGCGTTGAGGGCCGACAGCGCCGACAGGGCCGTGCCCGCCGCGGCGACGTACGCCGCGAGGCCGGCCGGGGTGAGCGCGGGCGGCCAGCGCCGGTCCGGGGGCACCGGGACCAGCAACGCCGCCACCCTGCGCGGGACGGGTCCGGCGGCGAACGCCGGCAGCGGCGGCGCGGGTGCCGCGGAGGAGCGGCGGGAGACGAGCGCCGCCTTGCCCACGGCGCGTGCGGTCGTGCGCCGGTCGCCCGTGACACGGGCGGCTTCCTCGTCCGCCCAGCGTTCGGTGCTGTAGGTGAGGGCGGACATCAGCGGGCGCAGCAGGGGATTCGCGCGGCCCGCCAGCCGTACCGCGAGCAGCAGGCGGTGATGGCGGGCGGCGAGATGCGCGCGCTCGTGCGCGAACAGGGCCTCGCGCTCCGCAGGGTCGAGGCACGCCAGCATGCCGGTGGACACGACGATCCGGCCCGGAGTGCCGGGCAGCGCGTAGGCGTACGGGGCCGCGTCACGCAGGACCGCGACCTCGGACTCGGACCGGGTCGGCGAGGAGTCGAGCGCGCGATGCGCGAGGACGCGGAAACGGTGATGCCGCACCACGGCGCACGCGCACGCTGTCGCCACCACCAGCAGTGCGACGATGGCGGCCTTGCCGAAGAACTGGTCGTGCGGCACGGCCTCCCGTACTTCCGGGTCCGACCAGCCGTCGGGCAGCGGATTACCGGGCAGCTGAGCGGTGCCAACGACCACCAGCAGTCCCAGGCACAGCGTGCTGCATGACGCGAGGATCACCGCGACGGTCGTCAGCAGCCGGGCCGCGCGGCGCGGGTGCAGATGCCGCTCGGCCAGGCGCGCGATGGGCAGCGCGGTCAGCGGAAGCACCAGAGGAAGAAAGACGAAGACGCCCATGGATCATTCGTCCGGTTCGGCCGTCGGCCCGGCGGCTGACCCGGATCCGGCGTCGTTCAGCAGGGACCTCAGCAGGGCCTCGTCGTCGGAGGACAGCGCCGAGACGAAGCTGGACAGGACCGCGTCGCGGTTGTCCTGCCGGTCGAGCAGCCGGCGCATGCTCAGTGCGGTGAGATCGGCCTCGTCGACCGCGACCGACTGCCACAGGACGGGCCGCCCGGGGCCGGTGCGGGTCACCGCCTGCTTCTCGTGCAGCCGGGTCAGGATCGTGATGACCGTGCTGTACGAGAGGTCCTCCCCGAGCCGCCGCTGAACCCAGCCGACGGGCACCGGCGCCGTGGCATCCCCCAGCGCCGACAGCACCAGCGCTTCGAGCTCCCCCTGCCCCCGCCTCCGGGCGCGCGGCGCCTGCCCCTGATCGTCCCGCTCTCCGGCCACGACGTGATCCCCTTCCCTGGGGTCTGTCGTTGGAATCCAAACGACAGACCCGAGCCCGGCCGTCCACTCTCGCCGATCGAGGCGGATCCCGCACCATCCCATCTCTACAGTGTTGTAGATTTCAGGGACGGGCACAGAGCCGCCGGACGGTCGCCGTCCGGGACACGACGAGTGGGGAGCGGGAAACGCGATGGGTGTGAGCCTCGGCAAGGGCGGAAATGTCTCGCTGAGCAAGGAGGCCCCCGGCCTGACCGCGGTCCTTGTCGGCCTCGGGTGGGACGTCCGGACCACCACCGGGGCCGACCACGACCTGGACGCGAGCGCGCTGCTCTGCGACCAGGCGGGCAAGGTGCTCTCGGACGAGCACTTCGTCTTCTACAACAACCTCAGGAGCCCGGACGGCTCCGTCGAGCACACCGGCGACAACCTCACCGGCGAGGGCGATGGCGACGACGAGACCGTGAAGGTCGACCTCGCCGCCGTACCGGCGGGCGTCGCGAAGATCGTCTTTCCCGTCTCGATCCACGACGCCGACACCCGCGGCCAGAACTTCGGGCAGGTACGCAACGCGTACATCCGCGTCGTCAACCAGGCGGGCGGCGTCGAGATAGCGCGCTACGACCTCACCGAAGACGCGTCCACCGAGACCGCGATGGTCTTCGGCGAGTTGTACCGGCACGGCGCCGAGTGGAAGTTCCGCGCGGTCGGGCAGGGCTACGCCTCCGGCTTGAGCGGAATCGTCAAGGACTTCGGCGTCAACCTCTGAGGGTTGTCGGCCTCCGAGCGCTGTCGGCCTCCGCACGCGTAGGTTTTCCGTACCCGCACGCCTTCCGTACCCGCACGTCATCGACCGGCCTCCGTCCCCCGCCGAGAACGGAACGAACCATGACCGTCAATCTTTCCAAGGGCCAGCAGATCAGCCTCACCAAGTCCGGCGGCGGTGAACTCACCGTCGTACGGATGGGACTCGGCTGGAAGTCCGCGCCCCGCAAGGGCTTCTTCGCCCGCATGACCGCCCGCGAGATCGACCTGGACGCCTCGGCGGTCCTCTTCGCCGGGAAGGACGCGCAGGACGTGGTCTTCTTCCAGCACCTGAACAGCGACGACGGATCGGTGCGGCACACCGGCGACAACCGGGTGGGCGGCGCGGGACAGGGCGGGGACGACGAGTCGATCGTCGTGGACCTGCAACGCGTTCCCGTACACGTCGACCAGATCGTCTTCACCGTCAACTCGTTCACGGGCCAGACTTTCGAAGAGGTCGACAACGCCTTCTGCCGTCTGGTCGACGAGACCACCGGACAGGAACTGGCGCGCTACACCCTGACCGGAGGCGGACGCCACACCGCGCAGATCATGGCCAAGGTGCGGCGCTCCGGCACCGGTTGGCAGATGACAGCCATCGGCGCCCCCGCCGACGGCCGTACCTTCCAGGACCTGATGCCCGCCGTCGCCTCGCACCTCTGACGGGACCACTCCCGCCTTCCCCCGGCCCACCGCGCGGGGATCGAGCGGTGAGACGGAACCCGGACATTCGCGCGATCGTTTGTGGATGATCTCCGGCCTAGTGTTTGCGATGTCAGCAGGACAGCCCAGGAATCATCAAGTCGCCGGAGATCCCCATGAGTTCGCGCCTCGCCGTCCGGTCCACCCGGTCCGCTCGCTTCGCACTGGCCGCCGCGGCCATGGTGGCCCTCACCGCGACCCTCACCGCCTGTGACTCCGGTGGCGAGTCCTCCACCGGCAAGGCGGGCAGGGCGGCGAACGCCGGCTCCACCGTTGAGGACAACGATGTTGACGGTGCCAAGGACGACTACTACGACGAGGACAGCGGCTCCGCCGGCAAGGACAACGACGTCGACGGGGCCAAGGACGACTACTACGACGAAGACGGCGGCAAGGACAACGACGTCGACGGTGCCAAGCAGGACCACTACGCGAAGCCCTGCGACAACGGGGACCTGGACTTCTCGCTCAAGCTGGAGTCCCAGGCCGGCGGCTACTACCTCGTCACCGCCAAGGCCAAGCCCGGCGTCGTCTGCCTCCTCCAAGGCGCGCCCGAGCAGGTCATGTTCGGGTCCGACCCTGACACCGTGGCGTCCAACGCCGAGGAGGGCTCCGGCGACAGCATCAAGCTGAAGGGCTCCACCGTCGCCTACGTCGGCGTGAACCCCAAGGGCACCAACAACGACGAGGGCAAGATGTTCGAGACCCTGATCGTCTCCGTCTCGGACGACGGCGACAACGCCGGTCAGCTCACGGTGGAGTCCGCCGATGTCGACCGGCCCCAGGTCACCAACTGGCACGCCAACTCGGCCGATGTCGTCACCCCGTTCCTCTGAGCCGACGCGGCGCCGAGAGGAAGCCCGTCGTTAGACTGCCCCGGTGATCGGTCTTCGACGAGCGCCGGAGCTGTGGCGGCGGATTCGCCCCGGCGTCTGGTACGTCCCGCTGGCGCTGGTGCTGCTCGTCGCTTCGTTCGTACCGGCGTTCCAGAGTCATGGGACGTTGCTCGGCGGTGTGCCGGACCGGCCCTACGATGTGCTGGCCGTCGTGGCCGTCGGACTCCAGTGTCTACCGCTCGCGGTGCGGTGGCGGTGGCCGGTCGCCTGTCTCGCGCTGGTGGCGGTTGGCTTCGCTCTCGACCAACTCCGGGGCTACCACTCGCTCGCGGGCACCGCGCTGCCCATCGCGCTGCTGACCGTGGGGTCCCGTCTCGACCGGCACCGGCGTGCCACCGCGCTCGTCTTCTCCGCGGCGTACGTGCCGCTGGCGGTCGCGCTGTCCCGGCTCGGTACGGGGGAGTCGCCCGGCGAGTACCTGACTTTCTATCTGGCGCTGGCTTTCGCCTGGGGCATCGGGGTGTGGCTGCGTTCCGGCCGGGCCGCGGAGGCCGAGCGCCGCCGTCGTGTCGCCGAGGAGACCCTCGCCGCCGAACGCACCCGTATCGCCCGCGAGTTGCACGACGTGGTGACCCACCATGTGACGGCGATGGTGGTGCAGGCCGAGGCCGCGCGGTATCTGACCGCGGCGCCCGAGCGTCTCGACCAGACCCTGACCGCCGTCACCGACACCGGCCGAAGGGCCATCACCGATCTGCGGCAGTTGCTCGACCTGCTCAACCCCGACCATGGCGTCGAGCCCGCGACGCCGCACGTCGGGAGGCTTCTCACACTCGTGGAGCACACGCGCCGGGCCGGGCAGCCGGTGGAGTTCACCGAGGAGGGCACGCCCGCGGAGGTTGCCAGCAGCGCCGGACTCGTGGCCTACCGCGTGGTGCAGGAAGCCCTGACGAACGCCCTCAAGTACGCCCACGGCAGCCGCACTTCCGTTCAGGTACGGCACCGTGAGAAGGAGATCACCGTGGAGGTCAGCACGGACGGTTCCGGCTCGCGGTCGGCGTCCCCCGGCGGGAGCGGGAAGGGCCTGGCCGGTCTGCGGCAACGGGTCGACGTCCTGGGCGGCGACTTCAGCGCCGGACGGCACACCGGCGGCCGTTTCGTCGTGCGGGCACGGATACCCGCGGGGAGCCCGTCGTGACCGAGCCGATCCGGGTCCTGGTCTGCGACGACCAGATGCTGATCCGCACCGGTCTGGTGACGATCATCGACGCGCAGCCCGACCTGGAAGTGGTCGGCGAGTGCGGCGACGGGCAGGCCGCGGTCGACCTCGCGCGCCGGCTGCACCCGGACGTCGTCGTGATGGACGTACGGATGCCGGTGCTCGACGGCATCGCAGCCACCGGCATGCTCGCCGGTGCCGGGGTGGCGAAGCCCGTGAAGGTGCTCGTGGTGACCACCTTCAACCTCGACGAGTACGTGTACAAGGCGCTGCGCGCGGGGGCGAGCGGCTTCCTTCTCAAGGACGCGCCCCCGGCCCAACTGCTGCACGGCATCCGGACCGTGGCCACGGGCGCGGCGCTGCTCGACCCCGAGGTGACGCGACAGGTCGTGGGCCGGTACGCCGCCAGGATCCGGCCCGCCGACGACACCCCGCGGGACATCCCGGTGACTCCGCGCGAGCTGGAGGTCCTTCGTCTCATCGCGGACGGTCTCTCCAACAGCGAGATCGCCGCGACCCTGCTGATCAGCCCCGAGACCGTCAAGACCTTCGTGTCGCGCATCCTCACCAAACTCCAGCTCCGCGACCGTGTCCAGGCCGTCGTCTACGCCTACCGCCACGGCCTGGTGACCTGACGGGCGCCATGTGGGCGGCGGGCGGCATCAGTTCGCGGCCTGCGAGCCGGCCCCGGCGCGGGAGACGACGCTCCGTATCGCCTTGGCGGCGACCTCGGGCTCGTCGACGTATATGTAGTGCTCGCTGTTCTCGGCGGTGCTCAGCTTGCTCTTGGTGGAGACCGCGAGCCACTTCTCCTGGCCCTTGGCCCAGGAAGCTTCCAGGGCCGGCCCGTACTCGGGAACGGCCGCAAGATACTTCTTCCCGTGCTGGATCACCTCGACCGGGATGTCCCCGGCGGAACGGACCTCCCCGTCGGGGGTCGCGAGCATCTCCGGGCTCTTCCCCTCAAGGACGGCCAGGGTCTGCTCACGCAGGTCGGCCGCCATGCCCGTGGCGGACTCGGGGATCCCGTCGGTGAGGTCGGCGGTCTGGGTCGGTGAGGTGGCGTCCATCATGACCAGCCCCTTGACCCTGTCCTGGTGGTCCGGGGCGTACCTGGCGGCGATCAGCCCGCCCAGCGAGTGCCCGGCCAGGACGACCGGGGCGTCACCGGTGACCTCGTCGATCACCGCGGTGAGGACCTTCCCCGTGCTTTCGATGGTCTGCGGCCCGCCGGGCTTGTCGCTCGCACCCGCACCGAGCCGGTCGTAGGAACAGACCCGGTCCCGCTCGCTCAGACTCTTCTGGAAGCCGGCCAGCTTCTCCACCGAATCGCCTCCCCCGTGGAGAAGGACGACGACCGGCCTGCCCTCGGCTGCCTTGCCCGAACAGGACACGTTCACCGACAGGCCGTTGAACTTGATCTTCTTGGTCCCCATGAACGCGCCCGCGTTGTCCGCCTGTTCGGTGGCGGTGGCGGTGGCGGTCGTGGTGCTCGCGGACGGCTTCGAATCCGCGTCCGAGGACTCCTCACAGCCGACAAGCCCCACACCGGCCACGGCGCAGCACAGCGCGAGCACGGTGGATGTCCTGCGATGACGGACCAGATTCATGACGACTCCTCGATAAGGGCCGCGGTCGTAGCGCCTGCGGCATGCCAAGAACGCTACGGATCTTGCGGTCCGGATTCGTCACCACTCCGAGGGCACTTGCACGTAGCTCGCACGGGGGACAGACCCCTGCCATGTCACCCGTGCGCGGGGGCCGGGCGCCCGTTCAGCGCCGTAGCGCCGCGTCGATCGCCGCGAGGTAGTCGCTCACCGGCCCGAGCGTGAGCAAGCCGCTTCCCGCGCCCGCGAGTTCCGCGGATGCCGGGGCCAGGCGGTCGCGTACGCGGGTGAGTACCGCCCGGTCGCCGAGCGCCAGCGCCGCCGTCGCCTCCAGGCAGCAGCACGCCTCGTACAGCAAGTCGCGGGGCGGTTCCGGCAGTTCGCGCAGTTCGCGCAGGGCGGTGCGGGCGGTGGCGTGGTCGCCCGTGGCCAGGGCCGCGAGCGGGGTGATCCAGGGACGGTACGGGCCCCAGTCCGCCCGCGGGTCGAGCGCCTCGGGCCGGGGAAGACGAGGGCCGTCGGCGGAGAAAGACAAGGACAGCAGCGCGAGCGGGAGAAGGCCGTGGGTCAGGCCCGGCATGCCGGAGTCCGGCAGCAGATCGGTGGCGGCACTCTCGTACGCCGACCTCGCCTCGGCGATGTCGCCGGACGCGGACAGACGCAGCGCGCCGTACCACCGGGTGAAGACGCCCACCAGCGGGAGTTCGTGGAGCGCCGCCAGACGGTCCGCGGCGATGGCATGGGTGTCGGCCGCCGCGAAGTCGCCCAGCGCGCAGCGTGCTTGGAGGAGGATCAGATGGCCGAGCACCTCAAAGGTCACCAGGCCGTGCCGGGCGCCCAGCGCGACCAGTTCCGTGCCGGTCTCCGCACGGCGCGGTGCGAGGCCGGCGCGGGTGAAGGACTGCATGAACGTGCCGTTCAACGCGAAGGCCAGCAGCGCCGGATCGTCGAGCCGGCGGGCGATCGCCTCGGCCTGGGCCGCTGCCTGGGGGCCGCGCGAGGAGTGCGAACCGCGCATCTCCACGGCGACGGTGGCGAGCAGTCGGCAGCGCACGGCGTCGTAGGTGCCGTGTTCGTCGGGCGGCGGCAGCGCGGCCAGGGTGCGTTCGGCGGCGGCGACGATCCGCCGGGCGAGTTCCGGGTCGTCCCCGCGCGTCCAGATCGCGGGGACGTCGAACGCACCGATCACCCTGCCGGTCAGTTCCGGGTCGCCGAACTCCTCGGCGGCGGTGACGGCCGCCAGCCGGTGTTCGCGGGCGGCCGTCAGACCGCCACCGCCGGTCACCGCGAGGTCGCGGAGCAGGCCCACCGTCGTCTCCAGGCGGGCGCGGGCGCCGGCCGCGACCGTGCGGTCGTACGCGGCGGCGGCCCGCGTCCACAGGCGCGCCGCCGTTTCGCTGGGGCCTGCGGGGTCGGCGGGGCTTGCAGGGCTGGTGGGACTGCCGGGACCAGCCAGGGGTCCCCAACTCGCCTGATCCGGAACGGCGTTGAGCGCCGCGTCCTGCGCGAGGATGTCCGCCTCCAGTCTGCGCAGCCCAGGCCCCGGGTCCAGCCCGAGCTGTTCCACCAGCGTCGAACGCGCCCTCCGTAGGACGGCGAGCGCGTCCCCCTGCCTGCCCGCCCGGTACAGCGCCAGCGCCAGCAGCCGCCACGCGTCCTCGCGCCAGGGGTGGTCGGCCAGATGCGCGTCCAGATCGGGGACTGCCTCGGCGGCGAGGCCGAGGGCCAGCCGCGCCTCGGCCCCGCGCTCGACCGACCGGAGCCGCAGCTCGGCCAGGCGGGCGCGTTCGCCCCGTACCCACTCCTCCCGCGCGAAGTCGGCGTACGCGGGCCCCCGCCACAGCCCCAGCGCCTCGTCCAGCCGCCGCAGCGCCCGCGCGGGCGGCAGCTTCGCCGCCTCGCCGACCGCCGTCTCGAACCGCCAGGCGTCGACGGCGTCAGGCCCGGCGCGCAGCGCGTAGCCGGGGCCGTCGGTGACGAGCAGCCGGGCGGGGGTACGGGGCGGACGGTCCGGTTCTAGGGCGCGGCGGAGCGCGGCGACGAAGGTCTGTACGGAGCCGACCGCGCCGGACGGCGGTGAGTCCGGCCACAGGTCGGAGACCAGCCGGGCGACGGGGACGACACGGCGGCGGGCGACGATCAGGCGGGCCAGTACGGCACGGTGGCGCGGCCCCTTGAGAGCGATCGGGCCGTGCAGGTCCTCGGCGGTCACGGGGCCGAGCACACCGAACAGGACCTGTTCCCGCGCGGGCTCCCGCTCCCGCTCCGGTTCGCGTTCCATCCGACCCTCTTCCGAGCTTCCGCCCGCCCCACGACGCGCGACGACCCGCGCTGACCGATCCACGCTGACCGACCGCTGATTCGCGCCCCACAGGCTTGAACCCACGCGAGCCACGCAAGCGACGCAAGCCGCGCGACCAACGCACGTCAGCCTACGAAAGAGCGAACCATGCACCCCACCATCCCCGGCTTCACCTACCGGCGCGTCCCCGTCGCCGACGACGTCACCCTCAACGTCGCCGTCGGCGGCTCCGGCACCCCGGTCATGCTCCTGCACGGCTTCCCGCAGACCCACCTCATGTGGCGGCACGTCGCCACCGCACTCGCCTCCCACCACACGGTCATCTGCCCCGACCTGCGCGGTTACGGCGCCAGCGACAAGCCCGCCGAGGTCGAAGGCGTCACGTACGCCAAGCGCACCATGGCCGCCGACACCGTCGCGCTCGCCCGCGCCCTGGGACACGACCGGTTCGCGCTGGCCGGCCATGACCGGGGCGCTCTTGTCGCGATCCGCGCGGCCCTGGACCACCCGGACGTGATCACCCATCTCGCCTCGCTCGACGTCCTGCCCACGCTGGACACCTGGGACGTCATGCACGGCACCGGCGCCGCCGTCGGCTTCCACCTCTTTCTGATGGCGCAGCCGCCCGGTCTGCCCGAGCAGATGATCGCCGCGAGCGCGGACGCCTACTTCGGCCACTTCCTCGACATCTGGACGCGCGACCCGGGGGCGATTCCGGCCGGCATCCGGGCCGAGTACCTGGCGGCCTCCCGCGCGGCTGTCCCCTCCATCGTCGCCGACTACCGTGCCTCCGCCGGGGTCGACGTCGCCCACGACCAGGCCGACCGCGACGCCGGCAACCAGTTGCGGATGCCGGTCTCCGTCCTCCAGCAGGACTGGGGTACAGCGCTGGGCTTCGACGCCGCCGCGCGGTGGCGCGCCTGGGCGCCCGATCTGAAGCACGCGACCGTCAGCTGCGGCCACTTCATGGCCGAGGAGGCACCGGAGGACGTCGTCAGGGCCGTACGGGAGCTCGTCACCCGCTGAACCGCCCGCCCATCACCCGGCGACGAGCCTCCGGACCGTCACTCCACCCGCAGCGCGCCGAGCAGCCGCCCCAGCGCCGCCCTCGTGTCGGCGAGGTCCGCCGGGTCCTCCGACGTCGCCAGCCACAGCGCCGCCTCGTTCATCGCGCCCGACAGCAGGTGCGCGAGGGGCGCCACCGGCTGCGCGGCGATGGCGCCCTCCGCCACGAGCGCGGTGAGCGCCTCTTGAAGATGACGCGCCGACGACGCCTCGTCCATCTCCCGCCACTCGGTCCAGCCCAGTACGGCGGGCCCGTCGACCAGCATGATCCGCTGAATGTCCGGCGCGGTCGTCGCCGTGATGAACTCCTGGCAGCCCGCGACCAGTTGGTCCCAGGAATCGTCCCGCGCGCCGGCCGCCTCCGCGACGCGGTCGCCCACCTCCTTCTGGAGGTCGCGCAGTACGGCACGGAAGAGCGCGGTCTTGCTGTCGAAATGGTGGTAGAGCGCGCCCTTGGTCACGCCGGCGGCGGCAACGATCTCCGTCAGGCTCACCGCGCCGTAGCCGACCTCCGCGAAGAGCCTCCGGCCCTCGCGCAACAGGGTCTGCCTGGTCCGCTCCCGCTGCCGGGCCCTGGCTCCGCGCTGCTCCCGCGGCATGGCGTTCCCCTCCGTACCCTCCGTCGCCCTCGATTGACATACCGATGGCATGCGAATAACGTCGTTCACGTACCGATGGTATGCGAAAGGAGGCCGTCATGGAGCTGACCAGCTTCTATCCCGTGATCGCCACCGCGCGGCTCCAGGAGTCCCGCGACTTCTACACCCGGCTGCTGGGGTTCGAGACGACGTTCGAGGTCGACTGGTACGTGAGCCTGCGGCGCCCGGGGGCCGTCCCGTACGAGCTCGCGCTCCTCGACCCCACCCACCCCACGCTGCCCGAGGGTTACCGCAGACCCGTCCAGGGGCTGCTCCTCAACTTCGAGGTGGCGGACGTGGACGCGGAGTGGGCGCGGCTCGTCGAAGGCGAGGGGCTGACGCCCGTACTCGGACTGCGCAGCGAGGACTTCGGGCAGCGGCACTTCATCGTCGCGGACCCCAGTGGGGTGCTGATCGACGTCATCACGCCGGTCGAGCCGACGGGGGAGTTCGCGCACCAGTACGCCGGGGCGGGCGCGTCCTCGGGTCCGTAGCGGGCGCGACGAAGGCTCCGACCGGAACGCGGACCGGTCGGAGCCTTCGTCGGCGCCAGGCGCCAGGCACCGGGCACCGGACGTACGCGCGGGCTTGGAGCGGCGCGCTGGAAACCGCGGGCTCGGAGCCGTACGCGATCCGCCCCGGATCAGCTCTGCGGCGGGCGGTCGTCGCCCGGCGTGGGCCGGTCCTGCGAGCCCAGCTGTTCGTTGAGTTTCTGCTGGGCGGTGTCGACCTGGCCCTTGTGCTTGTCACCGGTCTTCTTGTCGACGGCGTCACCGGCCTTGTCGACGCCTTTTCGGGCGGTGTCCTCGTGGCCCTTCACCAGGCCCTTGAGTCTGTCGAGCATCGACATGGCTCGTCCTCCCTTGTGGGGTTGCTCCTCACCCAGCATCGGGGCGCCCGCCGCATCCCGCATCCGGGCGACGGAAAAGCGTACAGAAGAGGCGCAAGCTGCCGATTTCGCCGGGATCTCCGGACAAAGACCGGCCCCCGAGGCTGCGCTCCAGCCCCGGGAGTCGCACTCTTGACCGTATGAGTGACACACCGATCGTCGTACACCGGCCGTCCGGGACGGGCGGCCGGAGAGTCACCGTCCGCGGCCGGATCATGGGACTCGCCCACAACGACGACCACCTGATCGAATTCCTGCGGCTAGCCGGCCTGCCCGACGCGTGGGAACTGCTCGACGATCCTTCCTGGGTCGAGTGGCAGGGCGGGCAGCCGCACGAGTACGGCCCCGAGTGACGAATCGCCCTCCTTAAGGCTGCCGTGCCCGCCTCAGGCCAACTGCCGCTGCTCCGCCACGATCGGCGTGAGCTGCGTGAGCGCGTCGATCCGCCAGTCCGCCGCCGCGACGACGTCCGGATCGTCCGCCGTCAGATAACCCCAGTGCCCGCGCCGCAGATGCGCCGCCCGCAGACCGGCCCGCTGGGCGGGGAACAGATCGTGCATGGGGTGGTCGCCGACGTACAGAATCCGTTCCGGCGCGGTGTCCGCCGCCTCCACGACTCGCGCGAAGAACTCCGCCGACGGCTTGGCGACGCCCCACTCGCCGGACGTGGCGACCAGATCGGCGGGCAGATCGAGGCCTCGCAGCAGTTCCCCGGCCTTGACGGTCTCGTCGCCGGCGATGATGACGCGTACGCCGAACTGGTGCAGGGCGGCCAGGGCGGGCCGTACGTCGGGATAGAGGTCGGACTCGTCCAGGTGCTCGCCCCGGCCGGCGGCTTCTCTCGCCCGGTACGCCTCGCCGACATCTATGCCCGGCTTGATGAGGTGGAGGGCGTCGGCGCTGTCCCTGCCCTGCGTGGTGACGGCACCGACCAGCGCGGAGATGGTGTGGCGGGGGACGCCGAGCCAGTCGGCCCAGGAAGCCCAGTGGCGGTCGTCGCGGACGAGAGTCTCGCCGACGTCGAACACGATGGTTTCGATCACCGGGGTAAGCGTAGAGGGCTCCGGAAGGTGACTGTGTGAGGTCGTGGGGTACACGCTCTGCCCATTGTCAGTGGCTGGCCGTAGCCTTACCGCATGTCAGCTTCCTCTGATGCCAGTGCTTCCGTCCGTCCCGCCGCCGTCGTCAACGCGGAGATCCGTGCCCTGTGGGCGCGCGCGGGCCGGGCGCTGTCCCCCGCCGAGCAGGAGGAGTACCAAAGGCTGCTGGTCGAGTGGGCCGCGGCGATCCGCGCCGATGTGGTGGAGGCCGCCTAGGCCGATCGGGGCCCTCGGCGGGGTAAATGGAAATGATCTTGGTCCGGATGGCGTAATGTTGCAGTCAACGGCGCGGGGTGGAGCAGCTCGGTAGCTCGCTGGGCTCATAACCCAGAGGTCGCAGGTTCAAATCCTGTCCCCGCTACTCGCAGAGGACGAAGGCCCGGATCCACTGGATCCGGGCCTTCGTCGTGCGCGCGTCCTGTTCCCGATTCCCACGGCCGCGGCCGAGCCACCGTCATCGCACCGGCCCGCCGGATAGCCCAGTCGGTCGACAGCGGGTAGCCGCCCGGCGCGTAAGAGGCCAGCCTGGGGGGACGCGGTACCGTCCGCGGCATTCGACGGACCGGGCAGGAGGCCACTGGTGGGGCACCTGAGAGACAGCGGGGACGACGGGACCGGGGACGGCCCCCCTGGCGGCGGCGAGCACCCTCCCGCCAAGGGGGCCGTCCCCGACCCCTCCGCCGAGCGGCCCGCCCGTACCTCCTCGCCCCGCCGCACGTCCCACCGTCCCGCCGTCTCCTCCAGGCTCCGCCGGTTCAACGGCGGCGTCCGGCGCCTGGTCCAACGTGGTTTCCGCCGCGCCGACGAAGGCTTCCGGCTGGCGGACGCCGACCCGGACGACCCCACCTGGCGCCGCTCGCGCCCCGTCGAGAAGCTCCCGCCCGGTTTCGGCCCCGAAGACCCCCGGCCGCCCAAGCGCCGACGCGGCCGGCTCGCCTCCCGGCCGACGCATCCGGTCGTGGAGTTGCTGCCCGGTCTGATCATCGTGGCGGGGATCATCCTGGACCAGGCGACCCCGACCGCCTTCACCGCCTCCCCGTTCTTCTCGGCGGCGCCGTTGGTCGCCGCCCCCTTCTTCTCGTTCCTGCGCACCCTCTTGGTCGGCCTCCTTTCCGTCGGCGCCGTCATCGGACTGCGTTACTTCGGCAGCTCATCGAGCGGGGTCGACACGATCACCGACTCGCTGACCGTCTTCACCGTCTCCGTCCTCGCGCTGGCCATCAACGGTGTCGTACGCCGCAGCGGTGAACGCCTGGCTTCCGCACGGGTGATCGCCGAGGCCGCCCAGCGCGCTGTCCTGCCGACACCCGAGGCCCGGATCGGCGGGCTGCACGTCGCCGCGCGTTACGAGGCCGCCGAGGAGGGCGCGTACATCGGCGGCGACCTGTTCGCCGTCCAGGACACGGAGTACGGGGTACGGGTGGTGGTCGGCGACGTACGCGGCAAGGGCATGGGCGCGGTCGAGACCGTGGCCGTCATCATCGGCGCCTTCCGGGAGGCCGCCGAGCAGGAGACGACGCTCGAAGGGGTCGCGCGGCGGCTGGAGCGTGCGCTGGCGCGCGAAGGCACGCGGCGCAGCGGGATCGACCTGTTCGAGGGCTTCACCACCGCCGTACTGGCCGAGGTCCCCCACACCGAGGGCATAGTGCGCGTACTGAACCGCGGGCACCCTGAGCCGCTGCTGCTCGGCCCCGACGGCGCGCTGACCGTGCTGGCCCCCACCGATCCGGCGCTGCCGCTCGGGATGGGTGAGCTGGGGACGTGGCCGGACCACGCGGAGGAGGTCCCGTACCGGCCAGGGGCGACGCTGCTCCTCTACACGGACGGGCTCTCCGAGGCGCGCAACGCGGAGGGCGTCTTCTACGACCCGGGCGGACGGCTCGCGGGGCGGATCTTTCCCGGTCCCGACGATCTGCTGCAGGCGATCGTCGGGGACGTACGGCTGCACACCGGCGGCGGCAGGACGGACGACATGGCGCTGCTGGCCATCAGCCGGCCCACCCCGCGGCAGCCGGAGCGGCGCCGGACGATGCCGGTCGTGCCGTGATGTCATCTCCCCCGCCACGCTGCGTAGTTGAGGCGCACCACTCCGCATAACATTTGACGCACCGTCAGTTCGAGTGTGTGATCGCACACGGTCCGAATGCCGATCAACTCGCCCGATTGCGCCTGCTTGTGTCCCGGTTGATCCCCGCCGTGCTCGCTAACGATCACCGGGAACAGCTTGGAATAAGCCCCCGTCGTCTATTAACGTTCGATAACGCAGCGCGGTTGTCCCAGCCGTCGAAAGAGACGGCACCGTGCGCACGCGCCGAATTCCGCAAGGAAACCGGGGAACCACCAATTGGGGTGAATCGGGCGCCTCTTGCTGCCTCGTGCGGCGAGAAACGCTCGTAGGAGACCTTCCTGCTCCGAACCCGTCAGCTAACCCGGTAGGCGAGAAGGAAGGAAAGGAGAGCGCCCCAGTGGCGTCCAACAGGCCTGCTCCCGAAGCCTCCGTCCCGGCCCATTTCGGCCCCGGGAGCCGGCTCGCCGGCACCGATCTCGCCGACGGCGAGGCCACCAGGGACTGGGAGGAGTGGAATCCCACCGCGGACTCCATCCGTCCCGTACGCGGCAAGCACCGTGTCGCCAAGCAGCGCAACGCGCTGGCCCGCAGCTCCACGGTCCTCGGAGTGGGTGTCATCGCCGCTGTCGGCGCCGGAGGCATCGCCTCCGCGCAGGACAAGCCGCCGGTCTCGATATCACTTCCCGACGCGCTCTCGGACAATCTCCCCGACGCCAAGTCCCTTCCCGGTGTCGGGTCTTTCATGTCCGACGGCGACAAGAAGACCGACGAGACGCCCTCCCCGCTGACCACGGCGGGCCTCACCGTCGCGGACGCCCAGCAGGGCACCACCGACTCCGGCGAGGCACTGCGCGCCCGCATCCTCCAGCAGGCGGAGCAGCAGCAGGCCGAGGCCGACGCCGCCCAGAAGGCGAGCGCCGAGAAGGCCGCCGCGGAGAAGGCGGCGGCGGAGGCCGAGAAGCAGCAGACCGACGCGGAGAAGAAGGCCGCCGAGGCGAAGCGCAAGGCGAAGGAAGAGGCCGAACGCAAGGCCGAGCAGGAGCGCCTGGAGAAGCTGGCCGCCAGCTTCTCGCTCCCCACCTCCTCCTACACGCTCACCTCCACCTTCGGCCAGGCCGGCTCCATGTGGTCCTCCGGCCAGCACACGGGCCTGGACTTCGCCGCTCCCACGGGCACGCCCACCAAGGCAGTCCACGGCGGGACCGTCAAGTCGGCCGGCTGGTCCGGCTCGTACGGCTACCGCGTGGTGCTGGAGCTCGAAGACGGTACGGAGATCTGGTACGCCCACCTGTCCTCGATGACCGTCGGGGCGGGCCAGAAGGTCACCACCGGCGAGACCATCGGACGCGTGGGAGCCACCGGCAACGTCACCGGCCCGCACCTGCACCTGGAGGTGCACACCCCGGGCGGCAGCGGCATCGACCCGATGAGCTGGCTGCGCGGCAAGGGACTCACGCCCTGATCCGGCCTGATCGGCAAGACACCCCCTAGTTCCTGTACGGGTTGTAGCCGCCGTAGTCGATGTACGGCGGCGGAGACCACACCCGCCCCGTCGCCCGCGCCGCGTACGTCAGCGCGGGCGACGCCGTTTCCCGGCGCTGCCACATGTGGTGCAGCAACTCCTGCTCGCGCTCGACGAAGTCGGGCCCCGCCGTGCCGCGCCCGGCCCGGTGGCGCAGGAACGCCAGAGCGGTCGCGAACGCCTGGTACTCGCCGACCGTACGGGCCGCCTTCGGCCCGTACGCGCGCCCCGCCACATCGCGCGCCATCGAGCGCGCCCGCATCGAGGACAGGGCGAGCGGCTCGGTCTTGGCGAGCCAGCCCGCCGCCGCGTAGGCGGGCAACTCGGTCGAAACCATGCGCAGTTCGCGCTGCCGCGTCCAGATCGCCAGCCAGGTGAGCAGGGCGAAGGCGGGGACCATGAAGGCCGCGTACACCGCGTAGAAGCCGTACGGGCCGAACAGCGACGACGAGCCGTTCCACAGCGCGTGCGTGCCCATGGCGAGCACGAGGCCGACGATCGGCATCAGCCACCGGCGGACGCGCCGGCGGCTGGTGGCGAGGGCGGCGATGCCGAAGCCGATGCCCGTCAGGACCGTGAAGAGCGGGTGCGCGAACGGCGACATCACCACGCGTACGAAGAAGGTCGCCGCGGTCATGGCGGGCAGCCCCGAGTTGCCGATCTGCTGGTCCTCGCCGTACGCGCTGCCGAGATACAGGATGTTCTCGGTGAAGGCGAAGCCGGTCGCGGTGAAGCCCGCGACGACGACTCCGTCGACCAGTCCGGTGAAGGACTGCCGCTGGAAGAGGAAGATCAGCAGGATCGCGGCGGCTTTCGCGCTCTCCTCGACGATCGGCGCGATCACCGTGGCCCCCAGGGACTCCGCGCCGGCGGGGTCGGCGGTGGCGGTGGCTATCCACTGGGTCGCGAAGGAGTTGGCCGTGATCGCCACGAGGGCGGCGGCGCAGGCGCCCCAGGCGAAGGAGAACAGCAGATTCCGCCATGGGCCCGGCTCCACCCGGTCCAGCCAGCGGAAGGCCGCCATCAGCAGCGGCACGGGCAGGACCGCCAGCCCGAGGCCGACCAGGAAGCCCTGGGTGCCGGTCTGTTCCCGGACGAGCGACATGAGCAGCAGGCCGCAGAGCGCGAGCAGGATGATCACGGCGCCCGCGCGCACGGCCGGGTGCCGCCAGAACGCGCGGTACGGCCGGTAGCGCCAGCGGGAGCGCTCAGGAACGGCGGCCCACATGTCGCCGAGCTGCCGCTGCCGCTCGGCGGCGGGGATCGCCGGCTCGGGGACCGGTGGGTCGTACGGGGGCGGTCGGGGCGGTTCGGACACCTACTGACCCTAACGAGAGCCACTGACAGCGCGCGACGCCGTCCGGCCGGTTCCTGCCGTCAGCCGGCGAGCGCGCCGCCCGCCTTCTCTTCGTCCGCCGCCCCGTCGCCCGCGACGCGGCGGAAGACCAGGTCCCGTACGGCATGGCCCTTTTCGATGCCCTGGCCCTCGAACCGCGTGAGCGGCCGGGAGTCGGGCCGTGGCGCGTATCCGCCGTCCGGGGCGGTGTTCTCGAACGCCGGGTGCGCGCTCAGCACGTCGAGCATCTGCTCGGCGTACGGCTCCCAGTCCGTCGCGCAGTGCAGTACGGCACCGGGCTTCAGCACAGGCGCCGCCAGCGAGAGGAACTCGGGCTGGATCAGCCGCCGTTTGTGGTGGCGCGTCTTGGGCCACGGGTCGGGGAAGTAGACACGTATCCCGTCCAGCGACTCGGGCGCCAGCATCTCCCGCAGCAGGATGATCGCGTCGCCGTTGGCCACCCGGATGTTGGACAGCCCGCCGCGCTCGGCCAGCCGCAGCAGATTGCCCTGCCCGGGGGTGTGCACGTCGGCGGCGAGGATTCCGGTGCCGGGATCGTCGGCCGCCATCCGCGCGGTCGCCTCGCCCATGCCGAAGCCGATCTCCAGGACGACCGGGAGTCCGCCGAACAGGGCGCCGAGGTCGAGGACCCGCTGTCCGTCGATGTCCAGGCCCCAGGACGGCCACAGCCGCCGCAGGACCTCCGCCTGGCCGGTCGTGACCCGGCTGCGGCGCGGCTGGAAACTGCGGATCCGGCGCTCGAAGTGCGATCCGGCGGGGTCGGCGGCCGGTCCCGAGCCCCCGGGGAACATCCGGGACCAGGGGTGGGTGTCGTCGGCGCGTGCGCCGTCGCGGTCGCTGTTCACGTTCATCTGGGTCTCGGACACGTTTTCTCAGCCACGTCGGAATGGGGCAGGACCCCCAATTCTACGGACCCGTGTCCTTCAGCATCGTCAGCGTCCGCCTCGCCACCTCACGGCCGATCGGCAGCGCGGCCGTCGCCGCCGGCGACGGGGCGTTGAGCACGTGCACCGCGCGCGGTGCCTCCTGGATCAGGAAGTCGTCGGCCAGCGTGCCGTCCCGCAGCACCGCCTGGGCGCGCACCCCGGCCGCCGCCGGGCGCAGATCCGCGTCCGTCACCTCGGGCAGCAGCCTCCGTACGGCGGTGGCGAAGGCGCGCTTGGACAGCGAACGGCGCAGCTCGCCCGCGCCGTAACGCCAGTGTCTGCGCGCTATCCGCCAGGAGCCGGGCCAGCCGAGCGTGCCCGCCAGCTCACGGGGGCGCACGGCCGACCAGGAGTAGCCCTCCCTGGCCAGCGCCGGCACCGCGTTCGGGCCCACATGGACACCGCCGTCGATACCGCGCGTCAGATGCACCCCCAGGAACGGAAAGGCCGGATCCGGCACCGGATAGACCAG
The DNA here is from genome assembly GCF_042714995.1 of Streptomyces sp. NPDC058665. Taxonomy (NCBI): domain Bacteria; kingdom Bacillati; phylum Actinomycetota; class Actinomycetes; order Kitasatosporales; family Streptomycetaceae; genus Streptomyces; species Streptomyces sp. NPDC058665. Next base: position 14,593 of record NZ_JBHXRX010000052.1, on the reverse strand, counting down.
GCCCCGGACAAGACCGGGCCGGGCCAGTTCGTAGTACTCGCCGCGGAACGGGACGATCCGCATGCCCGGGTCGTCACCGGTCAGCCGCGCCACCCGGTCGCACTGGAGCCCCGCGCAGTTGACGAGGGCGCGGGCCCTGACCACCTCTCCGGAGGACGTACGGACGGCGACACCCCACGCCCGCCGGTCGACGACGGTGACCTCCATGCCGTACCGCACGGACGCGCCGGACGCCTCCGCCGAGTCGGCGAGCCGCGCCGCGACGGCGACGAAGTCGCACACCCCCGTCGTACCGACGTGGATCGCGGCCAGCCCGCGCACCCCAGGCTCGTACTCCATGATCTGCACCGGGCCCAGCTCCCGCACCGGAATCCCGTTCTCCCGGCCGCGCTGGACCAGGGCGTGCAGCCGGGGCAGCTCGTCGCGGCCGGTGGCGACGATGAGCTTGCCGGTCACCTCGTGCGCGATGCCGTACTCCGCGCAGAACTTGACCATCTCGGCGGCGCCCCTGATCGCGTACCGCGCCTTGAGGGAGCCGGGGCGGTAGTACACACCGCTGTGGATGACCCCGCTGTTGTGCCCCGTCTGGTGCCGCGCGGGACCGGGCTCCTTCTCCAGGACCGTCACTCGGGTGCCGGGCGCCGCCCGGGTGAGGGCGTAGGCCGTCGACAGACCGACGATGCCGCCACCGATCACCAGCACGTCGCAGTCGTAACCGTGGCTGTGCCCGTAACCGTGGCCGCCGACGCGGCCCGAGCCGTCGTTCTTCACCCGCGCAACCTCCCACCCGATAGTGCACTGGCCCACTGACAATGCCCTTAAACCATCGGGGTACCACGCGTGTCTTACATCGTTCACCAAGCATTTGGGCAGTGGTCCGGCACAAGATCGCGAAACTTCCGGCCTCCGTGAGGGAACCGCCCCTTCCGGAACCGCCCCCCCCGGAGCCCCCGCCCTCCGCTACGCCGGCGCCACCAGCAGCGGGCGCGCCCGCTCCCGCAGCTCCGCGACCCTCGGCTCGTCGCCGTACGGCTCAAGGCGGTGCAGCAGGTCCCGTACGTACTCCGTGGTGCGCGCCGAGGAGATCCGCCCCGCCACCTCCACGGCCCGGGTCCCCGCCGCGCACGCCGCGTCCAGATTGCCCGACTCCAGCTCCGCGACCGCGCTCACCACCAGACGCAGCCCGTGCGACCGCGCGAACTCCTCCGTCGGCCGGGACAGCGCCTGCTCCGTGAAGCGCCGCATCTGGCGCGGCGCCTTCAGATCGCGATAGCACTCGGCGGCGTCGGCGGCGAAGCGGTCGTACGAGTAGAAGCCCAGCCAGCTGGGATCCGCGTCGCCCGGCCGCGAGCGCTCCAGCCAGCCCTCCGCGGCCTTCAGCGCGGCCCCGGCCGCCGCGGCGTCGCTCGCCTTCGCGTGCGCGCGTGCCTCCACCAGCCGGAAGAAACTCATCGTGCGGGCCGTCGCGAGGCCCCTGTTGCGCTCCAGCGCCGCCTGGGCGAGGTCGACTCCCTCGTCGGCGAAGCCGCGGTAGGTCGCCTGGAGGGACATGGAGGCCAGGACGTAGCCCCCGAGCGGCACGTCGGCCGCCGCGCGAGCGAGCCGCAGCGCCTGGATGTAGTAGCGCTGCGCGGCCTCCTGCTGTCCGGTGTCGAAGGCCATCCACCCGGCCAGGCGGGTCAGTTCGGCGGTCGCGCCGAAGAGGCCGCGGCCGACCTCGTCGCTGTACGCGGCGAGCAGCAGCGGCGCCGCGTCGACCCGCAGGCACTCGGGCACCATCGACGAACGCCAGTCCCCGCCGCCGTACTTGGAGTCCCAGCGCCGCGCGTCGGCCGCCGCCTCACGGAGTTTGGCGACATCGCTGTGCCCCACCCGCAGTGGCGAGACCTCGCCACCCGCGTCGGCTCCTGAGGTCCCGGGGGCGCCCGGCGGGCCCAACGCCCCCGCAGGGCCGGTGGAAGCGGGCGCCGGCCCGGTCAACCCCGGGCCGGCGTGCGCCGCGTGCGCTCTCCGTGCCGCCTCGGCCACCGCCGCGTCCCGCGCGACCGAGGAGTCGGCGGGTGATATCAGCCACCGTGAAGCGGGCGTGGCGTACGCGCTGACCGCGAAGGAACCGGCCAGCGACTGCCAGATGCCCCCGCTGCCGGCCCGCCGGCCCGCCAGGTCCAGCCGGTACAGGTCCGTCGCCGACCGCACCGCCTCACCCACGTCGCGCGGGAAGGCGAGACCCACCTCCGGCGCCGGATCGGCGTCGGCCAGGCCGATTTCGTGCAGCGGCACGGGACGGCCCAGCTTGGCGCCGATGGCCGCGGCGATCAGATGGGGCGCCGCACCCTGCGGAACCATCCCCTTCGACACCCATCGCGCCACTGAGGTTTTGTCGTATCGAAGTGTCAGACCGCGCTGCGACCCGAGGTCGTTCACCCGCCGGGCGAGACCGGCGTTGCTGATTCCCGCGAGGGCGAGAACCGTGCCGAGCTTCTCGTTCGGCCCGCGTAGCTCCCTGGACATGCGCCACCCCTCGACACACAGACGGCCGCCCCGCCGGCCCCTCTTGTGAGGGACCCCGTGGCATTCGTAAACCCAGCGTAGTTCGCCGCATCCCTACCGTTAAGGGGCGGAGGTCCGGATGGCGGGATTGTTGTCCGTACGCGAGTACGCGCGAAACCCGCTCCGGGGGACACGTGCTCCGGGTGTGTGGCCGTGCGCCCGGCCGTGCGCTCTTGGCCAAAAGAGACCGGGAGCGCTTCCATGAGTGCTGCGTGGGTCGGCCCACTGCGTACTGGAACCAGTGGGCTGGGGGACACCGCCGCCTCATTTCCCCGCGGGTGGCGGATCGGTCCGGGAGGCGAAGGCGCCTCCCGGACTGTACGTTTGCCGACGTCTCGTCGGCCGATCGGGCTCGGAGAATGGCTGAATGCTGTCTGTCCGACCTGACCCCCTCGACGCGCCATTTGTCCTTTGCCAGGGGCGCATTCGTGTTTCGCGCTCCCGCCCCGGGGCCCCTCCTGTGTGCCGTTGTCGTGGCAGCATGTTCACGAACGACCGATGACAACGAGTACGACCCTTGATCCACAGGCTGTGGAGGCGGCGATGCGCTGGTTGGTGGGGTGGAGCAGTATCGCCGCGAGCTTCGGCACGGCCGGCACCGCGGGCTCCGTCGGTGATCGGTCCGACGGCCGTACGGTTCATCCCGTCGGCTCCCAACTCCTGTGGGGCGACCCGGATCCGCTGTGGGCCATCGGCGACTGGCGCGACGACGAGGTCCGCGTCGTCAGCGTCGACCCCTTCACCCGGCTCGCCGTCTTCGGCTGCTGCGGAGCCACCGACGAACAGCTGAAGATCGGTCTGTTCGCGGCCCGCGGCGGCGCCCTGCGCCATCTCACCGCCTGGCCCGGGAGTTACACCGCCGTCGCCCAGATCGGCCGCCGGATCACCGTCGCGGGCGACCTGGCGGGCGCGAGACCCGTCTTCCACACGCCGTGGGCGAGCGGCACCGCGTACGCCACCGCAGCCCTGCCGCTCGCCGACCTCATCGAGGCGCAGCTGGACATCGGGCATCTGGCCGCGCTGCTCGCCTGCCCCGAGACCCCCGAGGCGCTGCGCGACTCTACGCCGTACGCGGGCGTCAAACGCGTCCCGCCCGGCCACGCCCTCGTCCTGCGCGAGGGATCCCGCGAGATCACCGGGTACGAACAGGTCGCCTCCCTCGCCGTCGCCGCGCCCCAGACCGACCCCGAACGGGCTGTCGAGGGAGTCAGGGACGCCCTCGTCGAAGCCGTACGCGCCAGACTCCTGGCGCCGCGCCACGCCCCCGAGACGGTGCCGCCCGACCCCGGGCCGGTGCCGGGCATGGGCCCCGCCGACCGGCGTGCCGCCCGTGGCGGGCCCGTCCCCGGCATCGGCGCCGACCTGTCGGGCGGCAGCGCGTCCGGCACGCTCGCCCTGCTCGCCGCCGGGCTGCCGGGCGCGCCCGGCACCGTCCTCGGCCATGGCACCGGCGCCGGCGAACGGCTCCTCGCCGTCACCTTCAACGACCTGGTCACCGGCGGACGCGAGGCCGAGCTGGAACGGGCCCGCGCCATGGCCTCCAACCCCCGGCTGCACCACGTGGTCGTCGCGGCGGGCGAAGAGGCCCTGCCGTACGCGGACTTGGAAGGCCCGCTGACCGACGAGCCCGGCCCGTCCCTCGTCACCGCCGAACGCCACCGCCGCCGCCTCGCCGCGGGCAGCGCCGACCACTTCACCGGCGCCGGGGCCCGCGAGGTGCTGGACGCCCACCCAGCGCGCCTGGCCGACCTGCTGATCGACCGGCGCCGCCGCGATCTGCTGCGGCCGACCACCGCGCTCGCCAAGGCCCAAGGGTCCGCGGCGGGCTCGCTGTTCGTGCCGCTGACCGTCTACCGCGCGGCCCGCCGCCTCGCCCGTACGCCATACCGCACCGGCCTCGAAGAGGCCGCCGCCCAGCTCCCCGGCGTGCACCGCGACCGCAACGCCCCTGCGGCGCCAGGGCCGTTGGGCGCCTCCCTCGCCGCGCTCACCTGGTCGCGGCCCGGCCCTGCGGCGCGCTGGCTGACGGGCGAGGCTCTGGCTGAAGTATCGGTTCGTCTTACGGGGGCGGCGATCCGCCCGACCTCCGTCCAGCGGCCCGGGGAGGCCCGCGCACGGGCCGCGCTGGCCCGGCAGGCCGCCGATCACCGGATCTTCGAGCAGGCCGCCGAGATCCGCAGCCAGCGGCTGCACGCGCCGTTCTTCGACAACCAGGTCGTACGGGCCTGCCGGGAGCTCCCCGAATCGCTGCGGGTCCAGCCCGGCGCCCGCTCCGACGTGCTGCGCGCGGTCCTCGCGGGGGCGGGCATCCACGATCTGCCGCCGGGGTGGGGCGCCACGACGCACGCGACGTCGGTGGCCGCGACCCGCACCGGGCTGCGGGCGGCCGTCAACGACCTGATGGCGCTGTTCGACGCACCGCTGCTGGCCGACGCGGGCCTGATCGAGGCGCGCGTGGTGCGCAAGGCGCTGCGGAAGGCGGCCGAGGGCGAGCCGATTCCGCTGGACGGCATCGCGGACCTGGTCTCCACGGAACTGTGGCTCAGGCGGCTGCTCTCGCGCCGCGGCACCTGCTGGACGGGCGAGGCGGCGCCGCGCCAACGCGCCGTGGCGGGCGGCGTGATGCCCCGCCGTCCGACGCTGCATCCGTAGGAGGAGGCCGCCGGGTCCGGCCGGCCCGGGTCCGAGGGATTCGGGCCGAGAACTTCGGTCCGGGGGCTCCGGCCGGGGTCTCCCTCTCAGCCGCAGCTGATCCTGGACTGCGCCCAGTCCGCGACCGCCACCGCCTCCAACGGCGTGTGCGGCTCGACCACCAGACGGATCGTCTTCTGGCCGCCGATCCCCACACTCACCGGGACCGCCGCCTCGCCGCCGCGCACCACCGGGGAGCGCCAGAGCCGGCCGCCGTCGCCGTACACGGAGAAGCGCACCGCGCCCAGCCCCAGCGTCATGTCGTCGACACCGACCAGCGCCTGGTAGGTGGCGCACCGGCGGTTGAGGTCGATCGTCACCGAACCGGCGGCGTGCATGGAGGCCCCGTGCCCGTACCGCGTGCCGCCGATCGACATCCCGGGGCGCTGCCAGAGCCAACTGCTCTGCCCGATCCGCACCTCGGGCCCTGACCCGTCACCCAGGACGTCGAACTTGAGCTGATTCACCTGGTAGACCTCCGGCGCTGGCGGCGGCGGTGGCGGCGACGGAGCGGGCGGCTTTGGACGGGCGGGTGTCGGCGCCGGCGGCGGGGGCTTCGGCGGTGTCGGCTTCGCTTTCGTCGGCGTGGGACTCGGCTTCGGTTCGGGCGTCGGTGTCGGTGCCGGCTTCTCGGCCGGGGGAGCGGGCGGCGGCGCGGGCGCGGCCGGCGGCTTCAACTCCGGTGGCGGCGTGGGCTCGTCCGGTACGACAGGCTGTACGACGGGCGGCTTGGCCTCCGGCTTGTCCGGGACCTCGTCCCCGGACAGGGCCCACACCAGCCCGGCCGCCGCCGCGAGGGCGACCACGGCGGCGATCCCGGCCTTCAACGGCGCGCCCAGCCCTTCGGCCGCCGCACCCCCCGCCGCGGCCGAGCCCCCCGCGGAGCCCGACGCACCACCGGCCGCCGCTGCCGCGCCCGCTCCCGCGGCACCCACCGCCCCGCCGGCCACGACCCCGGCGGCCTTGAGCGAATACCCGGCCGCGAACCACCCGATGACCGCGATCGGAAGCACCGCCGGAATCCCGGCGTTGACATGGGCCAACTCGCCCGCCACGAGGCGGCACTTCGCGCACTCCTCCAGGTGCTTGCGCAGCCCGCGCTCGGCCCGGATCCGCAGACCGCCCCGCGCGTACGCGCCCAGCCGGTCCGCGTACCGCGCGCAGTCGCCGGCCGAGGCGACCGACGTGTTCACATGCGCCTGGAGATACGCCTGCTTGAGGCCCTCACGCGCCCGACTGGCCAGCACGGCGGTGGCGTTGGCCGTCAGACCGAACAGCGGCGCGATCGCGCTCGGCGACTCCTCCTCGACGGTGGTGTGCCAGAGCACCGCCTGCCACCGCTCGGGCAGGCTCCGGAACGCCTGCATGGCGAGCGACCGCTCGGCCTCGTGCATCGCCCGTACGTCGGCGCCCAGGTCGAGCGTCTCGTCGTCCGACACGTCGGCCGAGCGGGCGGACTCCACCGCGAACACCGCGAAGTCCTCGACCAGTTGCTCGCGCTTCGCGGTTTTCGTCCACGCGGCGGCGACGCGCCGCACGGTCGTGAGCAGATACGCGCGCACCGCCTGCTCGGGCCCGGCGCCCCCGCGCACCGCCTGGAGGGTGCGCGCGAACACCTCGGCCGTCAGGTCGTCGGCGGTGTGGCCGTCCCGGCAGCAGGTCCGCGCGTAGCGCAGTACGGCCGCCGAGTGCCGCCGGTACAGCTCCTCGTACGCACCGTCGTCACCGGCCCGCATGCGCATGATCAACTCGGCGTCCGAGGGCGGCAGATCGGTGGCCGGTCCCTCGGTGAGCGGGTCGGCCTCGGCCGTCCTGGCGGAGCCCTCGCGCTGCGGCGGCACACTCGGCTCCGCCTCACCCGGGGGCGGCCCGGGAGGAACAGGACCGGCGGCCCCCGAGGAACCTCCCGGCCCACCCTGGTACGGCACCTGCTCGGACGGCAGCCCGCCCGCCCCCGCACCGCCGGCGCCGCCACCCAGCGGCAAGCCGTCCTGTCCGTCACCGCTCATCGCGGAAGCCCCCGTAGCATCCTGCAGACCAAGACCCCAAACACCCGGCCAGCGTGCCACAGCGCCCGGCAGCGCCAAACCCCTGTTGACAGTGACCACGCTTACGTGATTCGGCACCGGAACAGGGCATCGGCCCGCGACCGTACGCGAAGGAGCCGATCGGGTGCGGCGAACACGCCGTTCACCAGGATGTTCCGCACCGGACGCGGAGGACACGCCCTGGGCGCGAGGCTCAGAGCGCCCAGTTCACAGGAGGGGTGGCACGGTCGCCGGACGAACTGCTGTCCGACGACCGCCTCGCAGCCTCAAGTTGACGTACCGGCCACCCGGGCCGGCATCCGCCGGGCTGCCCCTCGGCTCAGACTGCCCCTCGGCTCAGGCCGCCCGGGACCGAAGGCCTTCCAGCAGGATGTCCAGCAGCCGTGCCGAAGCCGCCGCCTGCTGCGCCGCGTCCGGCAGCGCGGGCGCCGCCGTGGCTATCACCAGCAGGACATCGGCCACCGTCACGCCGGGCCGGAGCTCGCCGGCCGCCCGCGCGCGCTCGACCAACTGCCCCACGACATCGAGCAGTTCGACCGTGCCCGAAGCCGGATCCACCAGGTCGTCGCCCAGGGATCCCGCCGGATCGGCCGTCTCCGCCGGCACCGAAGGGTGCTGCCCGGCATGCTCGCCGGGACCGACCACCCGCAGATCCGGGTGTCCGGACTGCCGCTGGTGCGGCACCCGACTTTCGTCGCCCGACTCCGGGACGACCGTCGACTCGTCGACGTCCACCCCGACCCTCAGCACCTGTGGCGGCAGCAGCCTGCCCGCGCCGGATGCCACCGACGTCCGCAGGAAGCGGGCGAGCGCGGACCACGGCTCGTCCTCCTGCCCCAGAGCCGCACGCGCCTGCTCCGTCAGCCGGGAGGTCTCCTCCTCGGCTATCCGCCGGACTAGCACGTCCTTGCTGGGAAACCGCCGGTAGACCGTGCCGACCCCGACCCGGGCCCGGCGTGCCACGTCCTCCATCGGCGCCCCGTAACCGAGTTCGCCGAACACCTCACGAGCCGCCCGCAGGACATGCTCAAGGTTGCGCTGTGCGTCGACACGCAGCGGTGCGGCGCGGCTGATCCCGCTCGCCCCCGCGCTCGCGCGTCCATTGCCGTCCACGGACACGACGGCCTGCCAATGAGAATCCTGAATGTGCATAAGCGTTCCCCCGGTAATGACGTCTCCCCCCGGAGACCTCCCCGCCTTGACAGTCGGGACCGTCCGACCAAGTCACGGTCGACTCCCCCGACGAGATACGAACATAGTTGAGCCCCGGGGAATTCAGAAGGGGGTGGTTCCGCACGGAGCGCCCCCCGATCGGAGCAAGGACCGGAAGATGCCTGATTCGGCCCTCTCCCACCACCGGGTCCGTACCGTCTGACCTGCGAACCTTCCCCGCCACGGGGCGATTTGCGCACATGGGGCCGTCGGAGGGCTCCGGTCACACAATTTGCCGGGGCTGTGGACAAACCAAGGAGCCCGTTGCCTCATGGGGTGGTGAAGGCAGAGATCTCCCGGGGGACGACCCCCGCACAACCGCCCCGCGCACGCGTTCTGGTCGTCGGTGGCGGCTACGTCGGGATGTACACCGCGCTCCGGCTCCAGCGGAAGCTCAGGCGCGGCGAGGCGGAGGTCGTGGTCGTGTCGCCCAACGCGTACATGACCTACCAGCCGTTCCTGCCCGAGGCCGCCGCCGGCTCGATCTCACCGCGCCATGTCGTGGTGCCGCTGCGCCGGGTCCTGCCGGACTGCACGATCATCGTCGGTGAAGCGAGATCCATCGACCACACCAAGCGCGTCGCGACGCTCGTCACCGCCGCGTCGGAGGAAGAGGCCGCGAGGGGCGCGTCCGCCAACGGCCGGGACACCCAAGGCAGTCACGCCAACGGCCGGGACCTCAACAGCGGTCACACCAACGGCGCGAACGCCGACCGTCCGGCCGACGGCGGCTCCGCCGACCAGCCCCCCGGCGCCTTCGAGATGACGTACGACGAACTCGTCCTCGCCCCCGGCTCGATCTCCCGCACCCTCCCGGTCCCCGGCCTCGCCGAACACGGCATCGGCTTCAAGACCGTCGAGGAGGCCATCGCCCTGCGCAACCACGTCCTGGAGCAGATGGACATCGCCTCCTCCACCCGCGACCCGGAACTGCGCGACGCGGCCCTCACCTTCGTCTTCGTCGGCGGAGGCTACGCGGGAGTCGAAGCGCTCGCCGAACTGGCCGACATGGCGCGCTACGCCACCCGCTACTACCACAACGTCAAGGCCGACGACCTGAAGTGGATCCTCGTCGAGGCATCGGACCGCATCCTTCCCGAGGTCGGCCACGACATGGGCAAGTACGCGGTCCGCGAACTGCGCGCCCGCAACATCGACGTACGCCTCGAAACCCGCCTCGACTCCTGCGAGAACAGGGTCGCTGTCCTGTCCGACGGCGCCCGCTTCCCCACCCGCACCCTCGTCTGGACCGCCGGCGTCAAACCGCATCCGATCCTCGCCGCCAGCGATCTGCCCCTCGACAAACGCGGGCGGCTCATCTGTACGGCCAAGCTCGCCGTCGACGGCGCCGAACACGCCTGGTCCGCAGGTGACGCCGCCGCGGTCCCCGACCTGGCTGCGGACGAGCCCGGCGCCGAATGCGCCCCCAACGCGCAACACGCCGTCCGCCAGGCCCGGGTCCTCGCCGAGAACATCGTCGCCTCACTGAGAGGCGAGCAGCAGCACGACTACCGTCACCGGTACGCGGGTTCCGTGGCGTCACTCGGTCTCCACAAGGGCGTCGCACACGTGTATGGCCGTAAACTCAAGGGATATCCGGCCTGGCTGATGCACCGCGTGTACCACCTCAGCCGCGTACCGACCTTCAACCGCAAGGCGCGAGTACTGGCGGAATGGACCCTCGCCGGTCTCTTCAAACGAGAGATCGTCTCCCTCGGCTCTCTGGAGCACCCACGTGCCGAATTCGAACTCGCCGCCGGACGGGAACGACCCAGAGACGTCTGACGTCCGATGTCAGTGCGCTCGGCAACACTGAACGTGTGACCATAGGTGGGTTCACATCTGCACAGCGTGACTCCGCAGAGAGCGACCCGGTAGCCCGCCAAGGCGAACAGCAACGACACCATGAGGCCTGAAAATCCGTGAATTTCACGCGTTGGAGCGCCCGGCTCCCCGGTACACAGCGCCGCATCGCCGCGCGGACGGACCCTGGAGACTCCCAGGCGAAACCACGGGGGAATTCCGCGCACTCGTCGGGTTCCGCCGGTTCCGTGCCCGCCGCCCGTGGTGAATTCGAAGAACACGGCGAGCGCCGTGAACGCCAGGGCGGCACAGCCGGCAGAGACGGAAAAGACGGCGGCGACCGCGGACAGGCCGGAATCCCCGAGCTCGAAGAGCTGACCGTCCGTGATGTCCTCGGCGGTCTCCCCGCCCTCGTCGCGCTGGTGTACGGCCCCGACCACCGCGTCGCGTACGTCAACGACGCCTACGAGGACGCCTTCGGGCTCCGCGAGCCGGGCACGACCGCGGCCGACAGCTGCCCCGAGCTGATCGAACTGGGCCTGATGCCCCTCATGGACCAGGTGCTGCGCAGCGGAAAGCCCCGTACGGTCAAATCCCGCAAGGTCCAGACGGCCACGTCCGGCGCGCTCCACGCCTCGGCCAACGGCGGCCCCACGGTGGCACGCGACGGCTCGTACACGGTCACCTGCACCCCCGTCGACACCGGTGGATCCGGCGGCGTCCTCATCTTCGCCGCCGACGTCACCGACCACGCCGAGGCCGCCGAGCGCCTGCGCGCCAGCGAACGCAGACTCCGCGAGACCGCCGTCGCCCTCCAGCGCTCGCTCCTCCCACAGGAGTTGGAACAGCCCGACGACCTACGCGTCGCCGCCACATACCAGCCGGGCGGTACGGACGCGGCGGTCGGCGGCGACTGGTACGACGTGATCACCCTCGGCGCCGGCCGTACGGCCCTGGTCATCGGCGACGTCATGGGCCGCGGCGTCCGCGCGGCGGCCGTCATGGGCCAGCTGCGCACCGCCGTCCGCGCCTACGCCCGCCTGGACCTGCCGCCGCACGAAGTACTGCAACTGCTCGACGGACTGGCCGCCGAGATCGACCCCAGCCAGATCGCGACCTGCGTCTACGCCGTCCACGACCCCAACGAAGGCCGCCTCGTCTACGCGTCCGCGGGCCATCTGCCCATCCTCGTACGCGCCGAGGACGGCACGGTCGCGCGCGCCGCCGACCCGACAGGCCCCCCGCTCGGCACCGGTGGCTGGATCCACACCTCCGGCAGCATCGAGCTCGCGCCCGGCTCCACCGCCGTCCTCTATACGGATGGCCTCGTCGAACGCCGCAGCGAGGACATCGACGAGGGCGTGGCCTCCCTGGAACGCGCGCTCGCCGGGGCCAAGGGAGCACCCCAGGTCGTCTGCGACCGGCTGATCCGTGCGATGGGCGTCACGGCCGAGCACGACGACGACGTGGCTGTACTGGTCCTCCAGCACCCCGCCCGCACCGGCCAGGCCGCCGAGCTCTTCCACAACGCCGCGCTCGACCTGCTCGGCGGCATCGAGGCCGCCCCGCGCGCCCGTGCGTTCGCCTCGGGAGTCCTCTCCTCGTGGCGCTTCCCCGTCGAGCTCAGAGACCTCGGCGTGCTCGCCACCAGCGAACTCGTCGCCAACTCACTCCAGCACGGCACCCCGCCCATGCGGCTCAGACTCCGCCGTACGGACCGCCGGCTGATCATCGAGGTCACCGACGGGGACGACCATCTGCCACTGCGCCGCCACGCCGAACCGGCGGACGAGGCGGGCCGCGGCATCTCGATCGTCGCGACGATCGCCTCCTCCTGGGGCTCCCGCCGCACACCGGGCGGCGGCAAGGCGGTCTGGTGCGAGTTCGCCCTGCCGCACTGACCGGCCCCGCCTCCTACTGAGGAAGGGCGACGGTCTCCGGCCTGTGCACGGCCACCACGCGCGACGTGTGCGCGAGTGAAGGCCGGTCCTGTACGGGGGTGAGCCGCCGCCCCAGCCGGAGCGCCAGCACGCTGACGCCGAGCGAGAACAGCACGAACGTCACGATGTACGGGCCGTGCAGCGCGGCCCCCATCGGCCCGCCCACAGCGGGCCCGACGGCCAGCGCGAGCTGCTTCACCAGAGCGAAAGCGGCGTTGTACTGCCCGACCATCTCGTCCGGCGCCAGATCGGCCACCAGCGGTGCCACGGTCGGCGACAGCATCGACTCACCGAGCCCGAACAGCGCGTACGTGGAGATGAAGGCGGCGGTCGCCATGGTCTGGCTCCCGTGCCCCAGGCCCGCGTACCCCGCGACGATCCAGGCGACCGCCCAGATCAGCCCGACCGAGGCGATGACCCGGCTCCGCCTGCGCCGCTCGACCAGCCTGAGCACGACGAACTGCGCGACGACGATCACGGCGGTGTTGGCGGCAAGGGCGATACCGAGGGTCGACGGATCGATCCCGGCGGCCTCGGTCCCGTACGCGGCCAGCCCGGACTCGAACTGCCCGTAGCAGGCGAAGAACAGCACGAAGCCCAGCACGCACAGCTGCACCATCGCCCGGTGCCCGAGCAGCGCCCGCAGCCCACCACCCCCGCTTCGCCCCGCCTCTTTAGAAAGCGCGGACAACGAGGAGGACGTAGGGGGCAGCCGTACCGTCCCGGCAAGGGCGGCCAGCACGAGGAACATCGCGGCCTCGACACCGAACAGCAGGGTGAAGCTCCCCGGCCTGTTGACGTCCACGATCTGCCCGCCGATCAGCCCACCGACGCCGAGCCCGAGGTTCTGCAGAAAGAACTGCGTGGCGAAGGCCCGCGTACGGGCCGGCGGCTCCGAGCACCACACGATCATCGTGGCGAGCGCGGGCTGCATGACGGCGGTACCGGCACCGAGCAGCACCGCCGAGAGCACGGCGGCCGGCACACTGGCCGCCACCCCCATGCCCACGGCACCCATGGCGGCCAGAGCCGCACCACCGACGACGACGGGCAGCGGACCGCGCCGGTCGATCACACGACCGGTGAAGGGCAGGACGACGAGCGCGGCCATGGCGAAGACGGCCAGCACGGCCCCCGCCGTACTCGCGCCCAGGTCCCGCACCTGGGCCACATACACATAGAGATACGGGACGGTGAACCCGAGCCCGAACGCGCTCAGCGCGTTCCCCGCCTGGATCCGACGCATCGCGGCGCCCATCACCCTGGTCAACACTCACCTGCCTTGATCGAAGACGGAGAAGAAGGAGAAGTACGGACTACTGAGGTCTGAAGACTTCAAGGCTAAAGTTAGAGCCTTAACAATACACATCGAAGAACTTCAACGCGAACGACCTGCGTGCGATACTGCGCCGCATGTCAGACAGCCCCGAGGAACCGAGCCTCGACGAACAGATCGCCGCCTATCAGCGAGAGTTCGACGACCTCGACCCCCAGGTGGAGAAGGTCGTCTCGGCGCTCGGCCGGCTCAACCGCCGGATGAATGTGGCGTACGGGCGACAGGTCGCCGACCTCGGCATCAGCAACACCGAGTGGGAGGTCCTCAAGACGCTGGTCCTGTCGGGAGCCCCGTACCGCCTCGGTCCGGGCGAACTGGCCAAGCGCCTCGGCCTCACCCCGGCGGCGATGACCCACCGCATCGACCGCATGGCGGGCGAGGGCCTGGTCACCCGCGACCGGGACGAGAACAACCGGGTCCGGGTGATCGTCGAGCTGACGGACGAAGGCCGCACGAAGTGGCTGGAGGCCATGCGCATGGCCTCGTCCTTCGAGGAAGACCTGCTCCAGGACCTCTCGGGGGCGGAACGCGGAGTGCTGGGAGAGCTGCTGATCCGCCTGCTCCGCCGCGTGGAACACGAGCAGCCGGACGCCGGCGGGCGCCTGACCGACCTGGATTGACGCAGGCGAACAGCCCAAGTTGACACCGCTGGGGCCGGTCCGTAAGGTTCTTCGAGTTGTCATGGAGCCGTAACGGTTCTACGACACACTCCCGCCGCTTGAATGCGGCACCCAAACTCTGCGAGACCCCCTCGACCGGGAACAATTTCGGCATGCCGAAATTCATTGACCGGGACTCGATTTGTGAGACGACGGGGAAACGGGCTAGAGTTTGAAACGTCGGAACGGCCGCAGGGCCGGAAAGACAAACCCGCTGACTGGGAATCAGGCGCCGAAAGGTTCTGATAGAGTCGGGAAAGCAAGACAGCAGGACCGAAGGGAAAGCCCGGAGGGGCCCGGAGACGGGACCGAAGGAAGCGTCCGTTCCTTGAGAACTCAACAGCGTGCCAAAAG
>NZ_JBHXRX010000051.1:0-59758 GCF_042714995.1 Streptomyces sp. NPDC058665 | reverse complement strand
GGGTGGTGCCGTCCCCTCGGCACCACGCCGGCGCACCCCCGGACAGGCTCTGGTCCCGTTCCGGGTCAGCGCACTTCGGAGAGTGGTACGAGACCTCGGGGCACCGGCACCGCCCGGTGCTTCTCCTGTCCGTCGAGGCCGAAGCTGGTGAACGCGGTACGCCGTGGCAGCGGGTAGGGCTCGGTGCCGGTCAGCGAGTTGAGGATCGTCGCGCTGCGCCAGGCGGCGAGTCCGAGGTCGGGGGCGCCGACCCCGTGCGTGTGCCGTTCGGCGTTCTGTACGTACACCGAGCCTGTCACCGAGGCATCGAGCAGCAGCCGGTACCGGTCGTCGATACGCGGGCGCTGGGACTCGTCGAGGCGCATGTACGGGTCGAGTCCGGCCAGCATTCTGCCGAGCGGGCGCTCGCGGTACCCGGTGGCCAGGACGACGGCGTCGGTGGTGAGCCGGGAGCGGCCGGACTGCTGGGCGTGTTCCAGGTGCAGTTCGATGCGGGTGGCGCCGACGCGTCCCGCCGTACGGACGAGAACGCCGGGGGTCAGGACGGCGTCCGGCCAGCCGCCGTGCAGCGTACGGCGGTAGAGCTCGTCGTGGATGGCCGCGATGGTGCCCGCGTCGATGCCTTTGTGGAGCTGCCACTGGCGGGGCAGGAGTTCGTCGCGTACGCGTTCGGGCAGGGCGTGGAAGTAGCTGGAGTAGTCGGGGGTGAACTGCTCCAGGCCGAGTTTGGAGTACTCCATGGGCGCGAAGGCCTCGGTGCGGGCCAGCCAGTGCAGCTTCTCGGCGCCGGTGGGGCGGGCGCGCAGCAGGTCGAGGAAGACCTCGGCACCGGACTGTCCGGCGCCCACGACGGTGATGTGCTCGGCTTGGAGGATCCGCTCGCGGTGGGCGAGGTAGTCGGCGGAGTGGATCACGGGCACGGCCGGGGTGTCGGCGAGGAGCTTGAGCGGTTCGGGGACGTACGGCTCGGTGCCGATGCCGAGCGCGACACTGCGGGTGTAGGCGCGGCCGAGCGCCTCGACCTCGCCGTCGTTGTCGAGCTGGGTGAAGTCGACCTCGAAGAGAGCGCGTTCGGGGTTCCAGCGGACGGCGTCGACCTGATGGCCGAAGTGGAGGCCGGGGAGTTGTTCGCTGACCCAGCGGCAGTAGGCGTCGTACTCGGCGCGCTGGATGTGGAAGCGCTCGGCGAAGTAGAACGGGTACAGCCGGTCGCAGGCCCTGAGATAGCTCAGGAACGACCAGGGGCTCGCCGGGTCGACCAGGGTCACCAGGTCGGCCAGGAAGGGCACTTGGAGGGTGGTGCCGTCGAGGAGCAGCCCGGGGTGCCAGTGGAAGGCGGGGCGCTGTTCGAAGAAGGTGGCGGCGAGGCCTCCGTGGACGCCGTCGGCGAGCGCGGCGAGGGAGAGGTTGAACGGTCCGATGCCGATGCCGACCAGATCGTGCGGCTGGTCGTGATCGTCTGCTGACAGGTCGGTCATGGAGGTCCTTCAGGGCGCGGGGGCCAGATGCACCAGGGGTCCGGGGTCGGTCGGGTGGTGCCTACGGTGCACAACGATCCGGACCCGATGGGGGTAGCGGCGTGCGCTGAAGGAGAGTGTGTGTGTTTACGGTGCGGTCTTCGTAAGGAGGACGGGCCGGCCTGTCCTCCTTACGGAGACCGCGGGGTCATTCGGCGCGTACCCGCAGCGCGCGGCGCAGGTCGTCCAGTTGGTCGGTCAGTTTGCGGCGCAGCGCGGGCAGGAGGTCCGCCCCGGTCAGGCATTCCTCGCCCAGGCGCAGCGATTCCTGGTCCACCGCGTGGAGCGGGAAGGCGTAACGTCCGGCGAATTCGGCGATGGCGGGGCCGCGACGGGCGGCCAGTTCGACGGCGTCTTTGTAGAAGCGGGGGACGTACTCGCTTACGAGACCGGTCTGTTCGGGCTGCCAGAAGCCCTGGGCGGTGGCGGTGAAGAGGTGGTTGGACAGGTCGTCGCCGAGGAAGAGCCGTTCCCAGGCTGCGGCCTTGGCATCGCTGTCGGGGATCGCGGCACGGCAGCGGGCGGCGTCTTCCTGGCCGGTGGCGCTGGGGTCGCGGGTGAGTTCGCGGGCGATGTCGGCGTCGTCCACGGCGCCGAGGACGGCGAGGCGGTAGAGGATGCGCCAGCGCAGTTCGGGGTCGAGTTCGGGGCCGCCGGGGACGCTGCCCGAGCCGAGCCAGTCCTGGATGCCGTCGGGCTGGGTGGCCGCGGAGATGAAGTGGCGTACGGCGGTGAGGCGCAGGCCGGGTGCGTTGCCGTCCTCGGTGCGGCGGATGAGGGCGCGGCAGATGGTGGTGAGGGCGGCGAGGGCGGCGGGCCGCTCGTCGGGGCCGAGGTAGCGGTCGGCGATCTGGGTGGCGGCGAAGCCGAGTACGCCTTGGGCGATCGCGAGGTCGGACTCGTGCGGGAGGTGCGTGCGCGCGGCCTCCAGGTAGGCGCCGGGGGGCAGTTCACCGTCGCGGACCATGTCGCGGGCCGTGTTCCAGACGACGGTGCGGGTGAGCGGGTCGGGAATGGCGGAGAGCGAGTCGAGGGCGGTGGCCCAGGAGCGGTCGTCGAGGCGGACCTTGGCGTAGGCGAGGTCGCCGTCGTTGAGGACGACGAGGTCGGGGCGGCGCCCGGGGCGGAGCGTGGGGCCGTCCTGCTGCGGGATGTCGATCTCGAAGCGGTCGCGCGGGGCGAGCCTGCCGGGGTCGACCAGGTCGCGGTCGTAGGCGCTGACGGCGATACGGTGCGGCCGGCTGCCGTCCTGGGTGACGCCGAGCGTCCAGCCTGCCTCGGAGCCGTTGCCGGTGACGGTGGGGGTGAGGGTGTCGACGCCGGTCGTACGGAGCCACCGCTCGGCCCACCGGTGCACGTCGCGGTCGGTGGAGGCGGCGAGGGAGTCGATGAAGTCGGCGAGGGTGGCGTTGCCGAACTTGTGGCGGGCGAAGTGGGTGTTGATGCCTGCGAGGAAGTCCTTCTCGCCGAGCCAGGCGACGAGTTGGCGCAGCGCGGAGGCGCCCTTGGCGTAGGAGATGCCGTCGAAGTTGAGCATCGCGGACGCGGTGTCGGGCACGGCGTCGGGGTCGGGCGCGACGGGGTGGGTGGAGGGCCGCTGGTCGGCGTCGTAACCCCAGGACTTGCGGTCTATGCCGAAGGCGACCCAGGTGTCGGTGTAGCGGGTGGCCTCGGTGAGGGTCTGGTAGCCCATGTACTCGGCGAAGGACTCGTTGAGCCAGATGTCGTCCCACCAGGTGAGCGTGACGAGGTCGCCGAACCACATGTGGGCCATCTCGTGGGCGATGACCATGGCCCGGGTCTGCCGCTCGGTGTCGGTGACGGCGGAGCGGTAGACGAATTCGTCGCGGAAGGTGACGAGGCCGGGGTTCTCCATCGCGCCCATGTTGAACTCGGGGACGAAGGCCTGGTCGTAGGAGTCGAAGGGGTACGGCTCCTTGAACTTGGCGTGGTAGCGGTCGTAACAGGCGCGGGTGATGTCGAGGATTTCGTCGGCGTCGGTGTCGAGATGGGGCGCGAGGGAGCGCCGGCAGTGGATGCCGAAGGGCAGGCCCGCGTGTTCGGTGCGGACCGAGTGCCAGGGGCCGGCGGCGACGGCCACGAGGTAGGTGGAGATGGGCGGGGTGGGCGCGAGGCTCCAGAGGCCGTCGCCCTCGTCGGTGGCGATGCCGTTGCCGAGGACGGTCCAGCCTTCGGGGGCGGTGACGGTGAGGGCGAAGACGGCCTTGAGGTCGGGCTGGTCGAAGACGGCGAAGATCCGCTGGACGTCTTCGAGGAACATCTGGGTGTAGACGTAGGTCTCGCCGTCGGTGGGGTCGGTGAAGCGGTGCATGCCCTCGCCGGTACGGGAGTAGCGCATGGTGGCGTCGACACGCAGTTCGTGCCGGCCTTCGGCGAGACCGGGGAGCGCGAGCCGGTTCTCGGTGAGGGCGCCGGGGTCCAGGGGCTGTCCGTCGAGGGTGACGGAGCGCAGCAGTGCGGGCTTCAGCTCGACGAAGGTGTCTCCGGCCGCGAGGGCGGTGAACTCGATGGCGGCACGGGATTCGAAGGTCTCGTCGCCGGTGGTCAGGTCGAGGGCGACCGTGTACCGGTGGACGTCGATGAGCTGGGCACGGGTCTGCGCTTCGTCGCGCGTCAGTACGGACATGGGGACATGCTGCCCGATGGGCATGGGCACGCACAGCCGGTGGGGATTGCGCTGTGAGCGCACGGGCGGGGGCACGGGGTGGGGCACGGGAGCGCGGTGCCCGTACCGCGGGTCACCGGTCGGTCAGGTCCGGCCGTTCGTGCGCCCCTGGCCATCGGCCTTCTCCGCGTTGTCCGCGATCGTCTCGTGGTGGCGGATCACCTCGGCGATGATGAAGTTGAGGAGCTTCTCGGCGAACGCGGGATCGAGCTTGGCGCTCTCGGCGAGCTGCCGGAGCCGGGTGATCTGCCGCTGCTCACGGGCCGGGTCGGCGGGCGGCAGATCGTGTTCGGCCTTGAGATGGCCGACCTGCTGGGTGCATTTGAACCGTTCCGCAAGCATATGGACGACGGCCGCGTCGATGTTGTCGATACTTCCGCGGAGCCGGTCCAGCTCGGCCTGGACGGACTGGTCGATGCCGCCGTAGTTCCCGTTGTCGCTCGTGGTCATGGTGCGGAAGCTTAGGGGGTGTCTTCCCCCAGGTCCCGCGCGGTACGGGTCCACGACAGCCGGAGCACCACAGGCGGGACAGGTCGTGGAGCGACGCGCCGACGGCGTGTCCTGACCTGCCCCGCCCTCGGGACCGGGCGCTCTACGGGCCCGGATCCGCTCGGATCAGAGAGCCCGGAGGGGGATCAGAGAGTGGCCGCGGCCGACGCGATGGCGGAGGCGAAGGTGGAGACCTCGGTGTAGACACCGGGGTAGTTCGGCCGGGCGCAGCCGTTGCCCCAGCTCACGATGCCGACCTGGATGAAGGCACCGGCGTTGTCCTTGCGGAACATCGGGCCACCGGAGTCACCCTGGCAGGTGTCCGTGCCGCCGGCGGCGAATCCGGCGCAGATCTCTTCGCTCGTGATGATCTGGCCGCCGTACGACGAGTTGCAGCTGGCGTCGGAGACGAACGGGACGGTCGCCTTGAGGAGGTAGCGCTGCTGGGCGCCGCCCTCGGTGGCCGCTCCCCAGCCGGCGACGGTGAAGTTGCCGTTGTTGTACGCCGTGGTGGTGGCGATCTTCAGGGTCGGCAGGTTGATGGGCTGGGCGAGCTTGATCAGCGCCCAGTCCTTGCCCGCGCCGTTGTAGCCGGGGGCCTGGAGAACCTTGGTGGAGCGGACCTTGACGGCGCTGCTGCTCTGGAGGTCCACGACGCCCGCGGTGGCGGTGATGCTGGTGTTGTTGCCCGATCCGCTCACACAGTGGGCGGCGGTCAGCACGACGGTGGACGAGTACAGCGAGCCGCCACAGCCCATCGAGAGGCGGACCATGAAGGGGAACTCACCCTGGGCGGCGCGGGTACCGCCGACGACGGGCGGCGCGAGGGGGGCGGCGGCCTGCGTCCTGGGCGCGTCCGGCACGGGCGCGGCGGTGGCGGAGGTGGTCTGGAGACTGATGGCGGCGAGCATGACAGCGCCGGCAGCGATGCATCTCTTGAGGACACCCTGAATGCTCAACGGTCTGCCTTTCGTGGGGGCTTGAGGGAGTTGCTCCTGTCATGGCACACACGGGTCGACGCGCGTTGCGCGCTGTTGGCATGAGCCCGACAGGAACGCGATCCGGATTATCCGGAGGGCAGGAGCGGCCCCACAAGATACGAATCTCGGCCAACCGAACGGTCGGCCTCCGGTCGCCGTCCGGCCACCGAACACCGGAAGCCGCCCCGATCCCCGGTCGCCGCGCGCGCGTCCGCCGACATGGCGCCCACACGGCCGAAAGCACGGACGAAAGCCGCGCGACTCCGGAAACGGGAGAAACAAGAGAGAGGGGTGGGCTCCGGACCCATCGGTCCGGAACCCACCCCTCCTCGTTCGTGTCACATCACGCGCGCCACGCGCCTAGCAGACGGCGCGGCGCGCGCCGGACGAGCCGTCCGTCAAAGACCCGCCGCTGCCGACTGGATGTCGGCGGCGAAGGT
The DNA here is from genome assembly GCF_042714995.1 of Streptomyces sp. NPDC058665. Lineage (NCBI taxonomy): Bacteria > Bacillati > Actinomycetota > Actinomycetes > Kitasatosporales > Streptomycetaceae > Streptomyces > Streptomyces sp. NPDC058665. The sequence goes on along the minus strand of NZ_JBHXRX010000051.1, from coordinate 53,646 downwards.
GGACACCTCGGTGTAGACGCCCGGGAAGCCCGGCTGCGCGCAGCCCTGGCCCCAGCTCACGATGCCGACCTGGATCCAGCCGCCCGCGCCGTTGTCACGGAACATCGGGCCACCGGAGTCGCCCTGGCAGGTGTCGACCCCGCCCTCCTCGATGAAGCCGGCGCAGATCTCCTCGGACGGGACGAGGCTGCTGCCGTACGCGCCCTCGCAGTCCGCGTCGGAGACGAACGGCACGTTGGCCTTCAGCATGTAGCGCTGCTGGCCACCGCCCTCGGTGGCCGCACCCCAGCCGGCGACGGTGAACTCGCCGCTGTTGAAGGAGTCGTCAGTGGCTATGTCGAGCGTCGGCAGGTCGATCGGCTCGGCGAGCTTGATCAGCGCCCAGTCCTTGCCGGTGCCGTTGTAGCCCGGGGCCTGGAGGACCTCGGTGGAGTTGACCTCGACGGCGTCCGGGCTCTCCAGGTCCACGACACCCGCCGTGGCGGTGATGCCGGTGTCCGGGCCGGAGCCGTCCACGCAGTGGGCGGCGGTCAGGACGATGTCCTGCTCGTAGAGCGCGCCGCCGCAGCCCATGGAGAGGCGGACCATGAAGGGGAACTCACCCTGCTCGGCAGGGGTGCCGCCGACGACCGGCGGGGCCGGGGTGGGGGCGGCGGAGGCGGTGGTGGGCTGCAGGCTCACACCGGCGAGGACGACCGCGCCGACGACGGCACATCTTTTCAGGGCACGCAGGAAGCTCAACTGACTGCCTTTCGTGGGGGGAAACAGTGCGTTTGGTTGTCTTGCGTGGGGCTGTCGTGCGTGAAGCTGTGTACGGATGACACTCAGCACGTGGGGGTGCCGTACGCATGGCGAAGCCGACCGACGACCGGTGAAACAAAAGATCGCCCGCGTCCGCCCGCCACAGCGTGATCCGGATTATGGGGAGGAAATCAGCCGTGGCACAAGATGTAGATTTCGGCCAACGCAACAGTCGGGCCTCCGCGGAGCTCGCCCCCGTACAGTTGAGGGCGGTCGACCGTCCTACGAAGGGGTAGTGGCGTGACGGACAGAAGCGCGGCGAACGGCAGCCCGGTCGTGCACGGCTATCCGCATCTGGACACCGTGCGGGCCGCCATCACCGCGCTCTACCGGCATATGCCGGGCGACGGAATCCTGCGGTACGACACCAGCGTCGCGCCCGCCGATGTGGCCTTCGCCGATCACGACGACCTGCATCTGGGAGTGCAGCGGGTGGCTCGCGCGCTGGTCCAGCAGCTGCATCTGCCCGACGCCAGGATGATCGTCGGCTTCCACGAGATGGAGCACGCGGCGAGTGTCGAGCTGACGGCGGGACCGGAGTACTTCATCGAGCTCAACGACCGCTTCCGGACGCACCGCAGGGACATCGGCGCCGCCCTCGCGCACGAGATCACCCATGTCCTGCTGCACCGGCTCGGGCTGAGCTTCCCCGGCACCCGCGACAACGAGATCCTGACCGACACCGTGACGACGTACCTCGGCGCGGGCTGGCTGCTGCTCGACGCGTTCCGGGAGGACCGGGACTCCAGCCAGAAGCTCGGCTATCTGACGCCGGAGGAGTTCGGCTACGTGCTGGCCAAGCGGGCGATCGTGTTCAACGAGGACCCGGCCATCTGGTTCACCAGCCCCCAGGGCTACACCGCCTACACGAAGGGCAAGGCCCAGGCCCTGCGGGACGAGCAGCAGCCGCCGCTGACCACGGCGGGATGGTCGGGCCGGCACCGGTACGCCAAGGAGCGCCGTTACGCGCTCGACCACCCCGGCGAGTCCGGGGACGCCGGGCGCCCGTACGCCTTCGAGACGCTGCCGGACGGGCTGCGGGTGTCGTTCCCCTGCCCCACCTGCCATCAGCGCATCCGCGTGCCGGTCAGGGGGCGGGTGCGGGCGCGGTGCCAGCTCTGTCACACGGTGCTGGACTGCGACACCTAACTCCCTCTGGTTGGACGGGACTTCACTGCACTGGAATGCGGCCATCGATTTATCGATTTGGCGTGAATGGTCCCGTCGGGCGAAGGTCGAAGGATGAGAGACGAGCGGACAGCGGACACCGACGGCGCGCCGGGCGGCCCGCCCGGTGACGGGCCCGGCCCCGCGCCGGACGACGCGGCGGACGAGCTGTTCTCGGCCGTGTACGAGGGTCGGGACGACGACGTCGTACGTCTGCTGCGCTCCGGCGTCCCCGCCGAGGCGACCGACCGGGACGGCCAGAGCGCGCTCTACGCGGCGGCCGTCAGCGACGAACCGGGCGTGGTCCGGCTGCTGTTGGCGGCCGGCGCCGGCCCCGAGCGCGCGAGTGGCCCCGGCGACGGCGACCTGCCGCTGTGCGGGGCCGCGTGCGGCGGTCATACGGAGGTGGTGCTGGCCCTGCTGGCGGCGGGCGCGGCCCCCGACCGGCGCGAGGCGTACGGCTTCACGGCGCTGGCCTGGGCCGTCGGGCAGGGCCACGTAGCCACGGTGGAGGCACTGCTGGCGCACGGCGCGGACCCCGACCTCCCCGGCCCCGGAGGCGGCGCCCCGGACGGCGAACCGCCCCTGGTGACGGCCGCCCGGCGCGGCTCGCCGTCGACCGTACGGGCCCTGCTGCGGCACGGCGCGGGCGCGCGCGAGGAGGCGCTGGCAGAGGCGCGGCGGTGGACGGCGCCGGAGGCGGTGGAGCATGAACTGCACGCCGAGCTGCTGCCGATGGCAGGCGAGGGCGACGAGACGGTGGTGCGCCGGATCGAGGAGGACGGCGGGGTGACGGTCGTCGTCGAGACGCTGAAGGACGGCGTGCCGGTCGCGAGCCTGGAGCGGCAGACCGGGCACGGGGCGATCACCACGGTTCTGGAGGAATCCCTGGGTCTGCCCGCACCGTTCGAGGTGCTGGCGGGGCGGGCGCTGCGGTGCGGGGTGCCCGAACGGGACGACTGGCGCGAGCCGGTGGCCGCGCTGTGGCGGCGCGGCGACGAGGAGTCGTTCCAGGCGGCGCTCGCCTGGTGCGCGAGCGACGATCCGCTGCGTCGCGCCTTCGCCGCCGACGTGCTCGCTGGGCTCGGCATGGCGGAAGGGAACAAGCCGTTCGCGGACCGATCGCTGCCGCCGCTGCGGGAGTTGTGCGCGCGGGCTCGGACACCGGAGCTGATCGGCGCCTGTGTGACGGCGCTCGGGGCACAGGGCGACGCCACTGTCCTGCCCGAGATCCTGCGGCACACCGGGCATCCGGATCCGGGAGTACGGCGCCGGGTGACGGCCGCGCTGGCCGAACTCGTCGCGGGCGACCACGAGGAGGGGATCGCGGCGCTGACGGCCCTCAGCGCGGACATCGACAACTCGGTGCGGGAGCGGGCGACGACGGCGCTGTCGGTGTCGGACGCGGACACGCCCGGGATCCGCGAGGCGCTGGCGGCGCGGCTGACGGATCCGGTGGCCGTCACGGCGGCCGAGGCGGCGCGGGGGCTCGCGGTCCGGGCAGATCCGAGGGCGGTGGACGCGCTGGCGCGGATGCTCGCCGACGGGAAGGTGGCCGGTCACGCGCGCGAGACGGCGGCGGACGCGGTGAGCGGTCTGCCGGACGCGGCGGTCCGGCGGAGACTGGAGGGCCTGCTGCCGCGCGGCCGGTGAGCCGCCGGGGCCGGTGGGGGCCCGGCGGTTCAGAGCAGCCGCAGGGTGCCAGGCGCCCGCTCGTCGATGATCTCGGTGAGCCAGTCGAAGACGGTGCGGCCACGGCCGGCCTCGGCGTCCTCCAACTGCCCTTGGACGAAGGCCCTGTTGACCTCGGGAACCCGTGCCAGCCGGGCACGGAGCTGTCGGGCGGTCTCCTCGTGGCCGAGCGCCCGGCGGGAGAGTTCGTGCTCGCGCCACTCGATGACGAAGTCCCGGTCGTCCGGGGTCCCGAAGCCGCCGCTGAGGCAGTCGGCGAACGCGTCGAGATTACGCCCGAAGTAACCGTCGGGGCCGTTCACGGCTTCGCCGACCACCTGCCAGAAGCGCTCAAGACCGGTGACCTCCGCCCCGGGGATCACATACGTCACTGTCATGGGGCGGAGGCTACCTGTCTGCCGTGGTGCGGACGGTGCGGGATCAGCAGCCGTGGTCGACGAGGTCGAACGACTCGTAGTGGTCGGCGGTGTAGTAGTCCTGCTGCGCGTTACCGGTCACGATGCGGCGCGCACCGCGGTCGGGAGAGCCCGGCGTCTTGACGGTGTACTCGTGGTAGTAGCCGGTGGACTGCTGAGGCAGGATGCCCTCGCGGTTCTGGAAGACACCGCCGTCCTGCGGGTACGGGTAGGGCCCGCCCTGGTCGATCAGGTCGAGGGTGTCGTGCGCCTGGGACGGCAGGTCGGAGTAGCAGATGTCGCCGACCGCGAGCGGGGCGGCCGTGGCGGCACCGGCCGCCGTACCGCCGACGAGGAGGGTGGACAGGAGGGCGGCTGCGCCGCCGATGAGGGCGATTCGTGGGGGGATTCGCATGCCCTCATGATGACGCGCGTAGACGTGTGCACGTCAATCCCAAGTCGGTGGAGTTTTCGCCAAGTTCACCACCCGACACGGCCACGACACCCGACCGTTGTGACCGGTTCGTCACGAGCACCGACCGACCGGAAGCCCGGCCCGGCACCCATGACACAACATCAGCGCCCCACAACACCTGGCCGGCCCCCGCTCCGACGCCCCTCGGGCACGTTGCCCGAGTACGCCGCGTACGAGGGCGATCCCCCGCCCAGGCCCTGTCCGGGCGATCTTGGCGGATGGCCCGTGCCGCCCGCCGCGGCAGCGGCTGATGTCACTGCGGCGTTCCGGGCCCGCGAAGACCCGCCGGACAGGACCTGGGGTCCTGTCCGGGCGATCCTGTCGGGCTCGCGGTCCCTGGCACGCACGCTCTCCCCCGCAGCCCTTCGGGCACGGGGGCCCGTTGTCGTCGGTCGGCATGGCCCCCACATCCGGCCTGAGCCAAACGACACACCTGGCGCCGGCGGGCGCACGTCCCGCCCTGTGGGCGGACAGCACCGCGCACGCACCCTCGCCCCCCGCAGCCCTTCCGGCACGGAAGCCGCCCCCGCGTCGTCCTCGCTCACCCAAGTACGGCCCGTACGAGGGCGATCCCCCGCCCTCGTAAGGCCTACGCCGCCGTGCGACGGCCGCCGTCGGTGCCCGTCCCCGGGGGGCGGCCGCGGCGGCCGCCGCGGGTGCCCCGGGCTGATCCGCCTGTCGCGCCCAGTCGGGTCCCGCCGCCGCCCGAGCCCGCGCCGCCCGTCCGCCGGGCCGGGCGCGACGCGCGTGCCTTCTGGGGCTTCCGTACGGCGGGTTGCGGCACCTCGATGGTGACCGCGACCCCAGAGGGCTCACGCGCCCCGGTCAGCCGCGTCAGTTCCGCGTCGGTCGACTTGACGCTGGTGATCCTCGGGGCGATCCCCGCGTCCGACATCAGCCGCGTCATGTCCCGCTTCTGCTCGGGCAGGACAAGCGTCACGACGCTGCCCGACTCACCGGCGCGCGCGGTGCGTCCGCCGCGGTGCAGATAGTCCTTGTGATCGACGGGCGGGTCCACGTTGACGACCAGGTCCAGGTCGTCGACATGGATGCCGCGCGCCGCGACGTTCGTCGCGACGAGGACGGTCACCTCGCCGGTCTTGAACTGGTCGAGCGTGCGGTTGCGCTGCGGCTGGGACCGGCCGCCGTGCAGGCCGGAGGCCCGTACACCGCTCGCCAGCAGCCGCTTGACCAGCCGGTCCACCGACCGCTTGGTGTCCAGGAACAGCAGCACCCGGCCCTCGCGGGCCGCGATCCGCATGGTGACGGCCTTCTTGTCGGTCTCGTCCATGACGTACAGGAGGTGGTGCTCCATCGTCGTGACCGCGCCCTGCGAGGGGTCGACGGAGTGGACGACGGGGTCGGTCAGGTACTGCCGTACGAGCCGGTCGATGTTCTTGTCGAGCGTCGCGGAGAACAGCATCCGCTGCCCGTCCGGCCGCACCTGCTTCAGCAGCGCGGTGACCTGCGGCATGAAGCCCATGTCGGCCATCTGGTCGGCCTCGTCGAGGACGGTGACGGTGACCTGGTCCAGTCGGCAGTCGCCCCGTTCGATGAGGTCCTTGAGCCGTCCGGGCGTCGCCACGAGCACCTCGGCGCCGCGGCGCAGCTGTCCGGCCTGCTTGCTGATCGACAGGCCGCCGACGACGGTGGCCATACGCAGGTTGACCGCGGTGGCGTACGGCGTGAGGGCGTCGGTGACCTGCTGCGCCAGCTCGCGGGTCGGCACCAGCACCATCGCGTGCGGCGCGCGCGGCTCGGCGCGGCGGCCGGCGAGGCGGGCCAGCAGCGCGAGGCCGAAGGCGAGGGTCTTGCCGGATCCGGTACGGCCCCGGCCGAGGATGTCGCGGCCCGCGAGGGAGTTGGGGAGGGTGGCGCCCTGGATCGGGAAGGGAGCGGTCACACCCAGGGAGGTGAGCGTCTTGAGCAGTGCCGCGGGCATGTCGAGTTCGTCGAACGCCTCGACGGCGGGCAGCGCGGGGGTGATGGTTTCCGGGAGCGTGAACTCCTGCGGGCGCGCGACGCGCCGGACCGGCGTCTTCGCCGTGCCTTTCGCGGGGCTCTTGGCGCGGGAGTGGACCGGGCGCTTACCGGCCGGGCGGGGTGCGCGGGCCGGGCGTTCGGGGCGAGTCATTCGGTGAAGAACCTTCCTGGGGCGTTTCCGGCCCGGGTCTGGGGGTGTCTTGTCGATCAAGCCGGATCAGGGACGGCGAGCCCGGCGAGATCGGCAAGACATCCCCTGAGGGCTGTCCCGTAATCCCCGGTGGAGCAGCGCGCGCGGCGCCCGACGCGGCGAGATGCCGCAGCTGTCGTCGCACGCCCGCCGGGGATCACGGGACAACCCTCAGGGACAGCACAAGCCGGGACCCGCACCGTGCAGGTGCGGGCCCCGGCTGCGAGGTACGCGTCCGGCGATCAGGCCGGGACGATGTTCTCCGCCTGCGGGCCCTTCTGGCCCTGCGTGACGTCGAACGAGACCTTCTGGCCCTCCTGGAGCTCACGGAAGCCCGAGGTGGCGATGTTCGAGTAGTGGGCGAAGACGTCGGCGCCGCCGCCGTCCTGCTCGATGAAGCCGAAGCCCTTTTCCGAGTTGAACCACTTCACGGTTCCAGTAGCCATGTCATTCTCCTAAAACAGGTGCAGAGACGAATCCGCACTTCACGGATTCCTCGTCGCCGCATTGAGCCCCATCCGGAGAAGCCGGCGAAAACAATAAAATGCGCCTGAGGAACATTCCCGTCAGGCGCACATAAAGTTCATGGGTACCAAAACTGCAACGCGGTCAGCCTAGCACGCTCCCCGGGCTTACCCGGATCCGACACGCCCGGTGTCGAACGGACGGTGTCCGCGCGGGTCAGCCGCGCACGATGCCCCGCGCGCGGGCCGCCGCGAGCCACAGCGGGAATTCCGCGACGAGCCGGTCGTACAGCACCTCGTCCGGCACCTCGCGCGGGTCGAGCCCGGCGTGGAAGAAGCCCGCGTTGTCGACGGACCGCTTCTGCGGAACGGCCAACTCATCAAGTTTCTGAAGGAAGTTGAACTGCGAGCTGCGCTTGTTGCCGAAGCCGACGAACTGCCAGAACAACGGGAGTTCGGCCGCTTTGCAGAGATAGCGCTCCGCGGCGGGTTTGCTGCTCGGCCCGCCGTCGGTCTGAAAGACCACCAGGGCGGGCGCGGTGGACCCGCTGTCCAGATAGTGGTCGATCACCGCGTCCATGGCGAGGTGGTAGTTGGTCCTGCCCATGTGCCCGAGCCCGGCCACGATCCGGTCGATACGGCCGCGGTGGTCGGTGAGCGCGATGTCCGTCTCGCGGTCGATGTCCGTCGAGAAGAACACGACGGGCACGGCACCGTCGTCGTCCAGATTCGCCGAGAGGCCGAGCACCCGGTCGGCGAACGCCTGGACGCTGCCGTCCTGGTAGTACTCGCGCATCGATCCCGAGTAGTCCAGGACCAGATAGACGGCGGCGCGCTGACCGCTCATCCCGTGCTTCCGCAGTGATATCCCCGCCGCCCGGTAGTGCTCGACGAGCGCGGGCGCGGTCTCCTCGACCTTGCGGAGGCTGATCGCCGGGCCTGCCGCGAAGGGCGCTGTGGTCATGAGTGTTGCCGTTCACTCGACGGGCGCGGGGGGTGCGTAGAGGCTACACAGCACGGGGCGCACATGCCACGGCGCCCGCCGTCGTCCGGTCGGGGACTGGCGGGCGCCGTGTCTTGCGGAGGGTCCAGGGGACGTCCCCCGGGCCGTCATTCGTCCGTACGCCGTTGTACGGGACGTTTCTTGGCTCAGACCGTGAGTGAACGGTCCGTCGGGCGGATCGGGGCGTGCAGTTCGCTCGCTCCGGTCAGATAGCGGTCGACGCCACGGGCGGCCGAACGGCCTTCGGCGATGGCCCACACGATCAGGGACTGGCCGCGACCCGCGTCACCCGCAACGTACACGCCGTCGACGTTGGTCGCGTACTCGGCGTCCCGTGCGATGTTTCCGCGCGCGTCGAGTTCGAGCCCGAACTGGTCGACGAGACCGTTGGACCGGTCCGTACCTGTGAAACCCATGGCGAGGGTGACCAGTTGGGCGGGGATGACCCGCTCGGTGCCGGGCTTCGGCTCCGGGCGGCCGTCCTTGAACTCGACCTCGGTGAGGTGGAGCGACTGGACGTTGCCGTCCTCGTCGCCCTCGAAGTGGGTGGTGGAGACGGAGTAGATCCGCTCGCCGCCCTCCTCGTGCGCGGAGGTGACCTTGTAGAGCATCGGGAAGGTCGGCCAGGGCTGGTTCGGGGCGCGGTCCTCGCCCGGCCGGGGCATGATCTCCAGCTGGGTGACGGACGCGGCGCCCTGGCGGTGCGCCGTACCGACGCAGTCCGCGCCGGTGTCGCCGCCGCCGATGACCACGACGTGCTTGCCCTCGGCGGTGATCGGGGAGACCGTCAGGTCGCCCTCCCGCACCTTGTTGGCGAGCGGCAGGTACTCCATGGCGAAGTGGACGCCGTTCAGCTCGCGGCCGGGCACGGGCAGGTCGCGCGAGACGGTGGCGCCCGCCGCGATGACCACGGCGTCGTAGCGCCTGCGGAGCTTCGCCGCGTCTATGTCGCGGCCGATCTCCGTCTCGGTACGGAACTTGGTGCCCTCCGCGCGCATCTGCTCGATACGGCGGTTGATGTGGGACTTCTCCATCTTGAACTCGGGGATGCCGTAGCGCAGCAGGCCGCCGATGCGGTCGGCGCGCTCGTACACGGCGACCGTGTGGCCGGCCCGGGTGAGCTGCTGGGCCGCGGCCAGCCCGGCCGGGCCGGAGCCGATGACGGCGACGGTCTTGCCCGACAGGCGCTCCGGGGGGCGCGGGACGACGTCGCCGTTGTCCCATGCCTTGTCGATGATGGAGACCTCGACGTTCTTGATGGTGACGGCGGGCTGGTTGATGGCCAGCACGCACGCGGACTCGCACGGCGCGGGGCAGAGCCGGCCGGTGAACTCCGGGAAGTTGTTGGTCGCGTGCAGCCGTTCGCTCGCCGCGGTCCAGTCCTCGCGGTACGCGTAGTCGTTCCACTCGGGGATGAGATTGCCGAGCGGACAGCCGTTGTGGCAGAAGGGGATGCCGCAGTCCATGCAGCGTCCGGCCTGCTTGCTGATGATCGGCAGCAGTGAGCCCGGAACGTAGACCTCGTTCCAGTCGTTCTTGCGCTCGTCCACCGGGCGGGACTTGGCGACCTCGCGCCCGGTGGTCAGGAAGCCCTTGGGGTCAGCCATTGGTCGCCGCCTCCATCATCTTCTCGGTGGTCTCCTGCTCGGAGAGACCGGCGAGCTCAGCGGCGTCCTTGGCGGCGAGCACTGCCTTGTAGGTGGAAGGAATGATCTTGCTGAACCGGGTCACGGAGGTGTCCCAGTCGGTCAGCAGTTTCTCCGCGACGGTGGAGCCGGTCTCCTCGTGGTGGCGGCGCACCACGTCGTGCAGCCACTTCCTGTCGGTGTCGGAGAGGTCGGTCTCGACGGCGCCGAGGTTGCCGGCGTTGACGTTGTCGGCGTCGAGGTCGATGACGTACGCGATACCGCCGGACATACCGGCCGCGAAGTTGCGCCCCGTCTCGCCCAGGACGACGGCGTGGCCGCCGGTCATGTACTCGCAGCCGTGGTCGCCGACGCCCTCGGAGACCACCGTGGCACCGGAGTTGCGGACGCAGAAGCGCTCGCCGGTACGGCCCCGCAGGAACAGCTCGCCGCCGGTCGCACCGTACGCGATGGTGTTGCCCGCGATGGTCGAGTACTCGGCGAGGTGGTCGGCGCCCCGGTCGGGGCGGACGACGACCCGGCCGCCGGAGAGGCCCTTGCCGACGTAGTCGTTGGCGTCGCCCTCCAGGCGCAGCGTGATGCCGCTGGGCAGGAAGGCGCCGAAGGACTGGCCGGCCGAGCCGGTGAAGGTGATGTCGATGGTGTCGTCGGGCAGTCCCGCGCCGCCGAACCTCTTGGTCACCTCGTGGCCGAGCATCGTGCCGACGGTGCGGTTGATGTTGCGGATCGCGGTCTGCGCGCGGACCGGCTGGGCGGCCTCGGCGCTCTCGGCGCCGAGCGCGTCGGCGGCCAGCTTGATCAGCTGGTTGTCGAGCGCCTTGGCCAGGCCGTGGTCCTGCTCGATGATCCGGTGCCGTACGGCGCCGTCGGGCAGGGCCGGGACGTGGAACAGCGGCTTGAGGTCCAGGCCCTGTGCCTTCCAGTGGTCCACGGCCCGCTCGGTGTCGAGCAACTCGGCGTGTCCGACGGCCTCTTCGAGCGTACGGAAGCCCAGCTCGGCCAGGAGCTCGCGGACCTCCTCGGCGATGAACTCGAAGAAGTTGACGACGTACTCGGCCTGGCCGGAGAAGCGCTCGCGCAGCACCGGGTTCTGGGTGGCGATGCCCACCGGACACGTGTCGAGGTGGCAGACGCGCATCATGACGCAGCCGGAGACGACGAGCGGCGCGGTGGCGAAGCCGAACTCCTCGGCGCCGAGCAGCGCGGCGACGACGACGTCGCGGCCGGTCTTGAGCTGGCCGTCGGTCTGGACGACGATCCGGTCGCGCAGCCCGTTGAGCAGCAGGGTCTGCTGGGTCTCGGCGAGGCCCAGCTCCCAGGGACCGCCCGCGTGCTTGAGCGAGGTGAGCGGGGATGCGCCCGTACCGCCGTCGTGGCCGGAGATCAGGACCACGTCGGCGTGGGCCTTGGAGACACCGGCCGCGACCGTGCCGACGCCGACCTCGGAGACCAGCTTCACGTGGATGCGGGCGGCCGGGTTGGCGTTCTTGAGGTCGTGGATCAGCTGGGCGAGGTCTTCGATGGAGTAGATGTCGTGGTGCGGCGGCGGCGAGATGAGGCCGACGCCGGGCGTGGAGTGCCGGGTCTTGGCGACCCACGGGTAGACCTTGTGGCCGGGCAGCTGGCCGCCCTCGCCGGGCTTGGCGCCCTGGGCCATCTTGATCTGGATGTCGTCGGCGTTGACGAGGTACTCGCTGGTGACGCCGAAGCGGCCGGAGGCGACCTGCTTGATGGACGAGCGCCGCCGGGGGTCGTGGAGCCGGTCGGCGTCCTCGCCGCCCTCGCCGGTGTTGGACTTGCCGCCGAGCTGGTTCATCGCGATGGCGAGGGTCTCGTGCGCCTCCTTGGAGATGGAGCCGTACGACATGGCGCCGGTGGAGAAGCGCTTGACGATCTCGGAGGCGGGCTCGACCTCGTCCAGGGCGACGGGCTCGCGGCCGGAGTCGAAGCTGAAAAGTCCGCGCAGCGTCATGAGGCGTTCGGACTGCTCGTTCACCCGGTCCGTGTACTGCTTGAAGATGTCGTACCGGCGGTTGCGGGTGGCGTGCTGGAGGCGGAAGACCGTGTCCGGGTCGAAGAGGTGCGGCTCGCCCTCGCGGCGCCACTGGTACTCGCCGCCGATGTCCAGCGCGCGGTGCGACGCGGAGATGCCGGAGGGCGGGTAGGCCTTGGCGTGGCGGGCGGCGACCTCCTGGGCGATGATGTCGAGCCCGGCGCCGCCGATCTTGGTCGCCGTACCGCTGAAGTACTTCTCCACGAAGGCCTCGTCGAGACCGACGGCCTCGAAGACCTGCGCGCCCCGGTAGGAGGCGACGGTGGAGATGCCCATCTTGGACATGACCTTCAGGACGCCCTTGCCGAGGGCGTGGATGAGATTGCGGATGGCGTTCTCGGGCTCCAGGCCCTCGATGAAGGTGCCCGCGCGGACGAGGTCCTCGACGGACTCCATCGCGAGGTACGGGTTGACGGCCGCGGCGCCGTAGCCGATGAGCAGCGCGACGTGGTGCACCTCGCGTACGTCACCGGCCTCGACCAGCAGCCCCACCTGGGTGCGCTGCTTGGTGCGGATGAGGTGGTGGTGCACGGCGGCGGTGAGCAGCAGGGACGGGATGGGCGCGTGCTCGGCGTCGGAGTGCCGGTCGGAGAGCACGATGATCCGCGCGCCGCTCTCGATCGCGGCGTCGGTCTCGGCGCGGATCTCCTCGATCCGGGCGGCGAGGGCCTCGCCGCCGTCGTTGACCCGGTAGAGGCCGGAGAGCGTGGCGGCGGTCATGCCGGGCATGTCGCCGTCGGCGTTGACGTGTATGAGCTTGGCCAGCTCGTCGTTGTCGATAACCGGGAACGGCAGGGTGACGCTGCGACACGCGGCGGCGGTCGGCTCCAGGATGTTGCCCTGGGGACCGAGGGTGGAGCGCAGCGAGGTGACGAGCTCCTCGCGGATGGCGTCCAGCGGCGGGTTGGTGACCTGCGCGAACAGCTGGGTGAAGTAGTCGAACAGCAGCCGGGGGCGCGCGGACAGCGCGGCGATCGGGCTGTCGGTGCCCATGGAGCCGAGCGGTTCGCCGCCGGTGCGGGCCATCGGCGCGAGGATGATCCGCAGCTCTTCCTCGGTGTAGCCGAAGGTCTGCTGGCGGCGGGTGACGGAGGCGTGCGTGTGCACGATGTGCTCACGCTCGGGGAGGTCCTCCAGCTCGATCTCGCCGGCCTCCAGCCACTCCTCGTACGGGTTCTCGGCGGCGAGCGTCGCCTTGATCTCGTCGTCCTCGATGACGCGGTGCTCGGCGGTGTCCACGAGGAACATCCGGCCGGGCTGGAGGCGGCCCTTGCGGACGACCTTCGCGGGGTCGATGTCGAGGACGCCGACCTCGGAGGAGAGGACGACGAGTCCGTCGTCGGTGACCCAGTAGCGGCCGGGGCGCAGCCCGTTGCGGTCGAGGACCGCGCCGACCTGGACGCCGTCGGTGAAGGTGACGCAGGCGGGGCCGTCCCAGGGCTCCATCATCGTCGCGTGGTACTGGTAGAAGGCGCGCCGGGCGGGGTCCATGGAGTCGTGGTTCTCCCACGCCTCGGGGACCATCATCAGCACGGAGTGCGGCAGCGAACGGCCGCCGAGGTGGAGCAGTTCCAGGACCTCGTCGAAGGACGCCGAGTCGGAGGCGTCGGGGGTGCAGACCGGGAAGGTCCGCTCCAGGGTGCCGGGGTCGTCACCGAACACGTCGGAGGCCAGCTGGGACTCGCGGGCCCGCATCCAGTTGCGGTTGCCCTTGACCGTGTTGATCTCGCCGTTGTGGGCGACGAAGCGGTACGGGTGGGCGAGCGGCCAGCTCGGGAAGGTGTTGGTGGAGAAGCGCGAGTGCACCACGGCGACGGCGGTCGCGAAGCGGCGGTCGGAGAGGTCGGGGAAGAAAGGTTCCAGCTGGCCGGTGGTCAGCATGCCCTTGTAGACGATCGTCCGGGCGGAGAGCGAGGGGAAGTAGATCCCGGCCTCGCGCTCGGCGCGCTTGCGCAGGACGAAGGTCCTGCGGTCGAGGGCGATGCCCGTGCGCGGGGCTGTGCCTGCGTCGTCGCCCGCGTCCGTGCCGGTGGCCGTGCCCGCGTCCGTCGTCGCGGAGACGAAGAGCTGGCGGAAGACCGGCATGGTCGAGCGGGCGATGGCACCGAGCATCTGCGGGGCGACGGGCACCTCGCGCCAGCCGAGGACGTCGATGCCCTCCTCGGCGGCGATCGTCTCGATCCGTGAGACGGCTTCGTCCGGGTTGTCGGCGGGCAGGAAGGCGATTCCGACGGCGTACGAACCGGCCTCGGGGAGCTCGAATCCGGTGACCTCGCGCAGGAACGCGTCCGGGATCTGGAGCAGGATGCCGGCGCCGTCACCCGAGTCGGGCTCGGAGCCGGTGGCACCGCGGTGTTCGAGATTGCGCAGCACGGTCAGCGCCTGCTCGACCATCTCGTGGCCGGGCACACCGGTCAGGGTGGCCACGAACCCGACGCCACAGGCGTCGTGCTCGTTACGGGGGTCATACATGCCCTGCGCAGCGGGGCGGCCATCCATGGGCGACCAGGCGTCGAAACGCATCGGCTCTCCCGTCGTCGTCGTGGCATATGCGATAACCGAGGGACGACGCTGGCCCTGGGCAAAATTTCGTGCAGGTTACATGATGGGTCGGCTGCTCAGAAAGCGGATAGCGGAATCCAGCATGTGGACGCCGCTCGCAGCGGCGAAGGAGGTCGGGGGGTACGGGACGCCGTACACCGGACCACGGCGGAGCGAGCTTCATTGCCCGCGGCGCCTACGGGTCATGCCCGGAGTTCAAGCGTTCGAAACAACCGGGTAACGGCAAAAATATGTGACGCCACGCAAAGTGTCCCACCCAGGTGGGACAAGGCCGGAGGATGGTCGAGGGGATGTTCGTCACCACAGTGACGGCATGTCCCCGACCGCGCAATATGTCGTACGCCTGGTGGGCGGTGTGCCGGGCCGGGGGCGGACCGGGCTCTGTCGCGGCGCCGGCCGACCACCCCCGCCGGGGCCGGCTAGACAGTCGCCCCGAACAGCACCCCGAGCCCGTACGTGAGCGCCGCAGCCGTACCGCCGAGCAGCAGCTGCCGCAGACCGCTGTACCACCAGCTCCGCGCGGTGATCCGCGCCACGAGCGCTCCGCAGGCGAAGAGCCCGAGCAGCGCCACCAGCACGGCGGGCCACAGCTCGGTGGCGCCGATCAGATACGGCAGCACGGGCAGCAGCGCGCCCACCGCGAAGGAGCCGAACGACGACACGGCGGCGACCATCGGGGACGGCAGATCGTCCGGGTCGACGCCCAGTTCCTCGCGCGCGTGGATCTCCAGCGCCAGCTCGGGGTCCTTCGAGAGCTGCTCCGCGACCTGGCGTGCCAGCTCCGGCTCCACACCGCGCGACTCGTACAGCTCGGCGAGCTCCGCCATCTCGTCCTTGGGGTACGTGCGCAGCTCCCGCCGCTCCACGTCCAGCTCGGCCTGGACGAGCTCGCTCTGCGACGCCACGGAGGTGTACTCACCCGCGGCCATCGAGAAGGCGCCGGCCGCCAGGCCCGCGAGGCCGGTGATGACGATGGTCTGCCGGTCGACGGAGCCGCCCGCCACGCCGGTCATCAGAGCCAGGTTCGAGACGAGTCCGTCCATCGCGCCGAACACGGCGGGGCGCAGCCAGCCGCCGTTCACATCGCGGTGCGTGTGATTGTCACGGTGTGCTCCGTGGAGTGACGCCTCGTTGTCCATGACGGACACGCTGTCCCCTTCCCAGCCGGTCCCGACGACCGGCTGATCCGGCTGCTCGGGCGTGGCGGGACACCCCGCCCACGGCTTCGAAAGTACGCACGAAACAGGGGCCCCGCCAGCAAGGAAAGCCATGCTTACCAAGGCACCAGCCGGGTGACAGAGGCACTTGCGGGACTCCCGCGGGGCGCGGCGTGGGACGTATGGGAGGAAGAGTGGCCTCCCTGGGGCCCGATGCGCGAAAGGCCCCGCGATGGAGTTGACTGCCTGCGGTTCCGGCCCCGGTCCCGCTCCATCGTGGGTCGCCGTTCTGCGGGAACGGGCGCGGGGTTCGCTGCTCGGCCTCGCGGTCGGCGACGCGCTCGGGGCGCCGGCCGAGAACATGCGCCCCTCGGAGATCCGCCGCCGCTGGGGCCGTATCGAGGGGTTCGTCAGCGACAACCCGGCCGGTACGGACGACACCGAGTACGCGATCTTCTCCGGCCTCCTCCTGGCCGGACACGGCTCGGCCCTGACAGTCGCCGATGCCGAGAACGCGTGGCACCACTGGCTGGCCGACCTCGACGAGGGGGCGTTCAGGGGGGCCGGGTTCAGCGAGCGCGGCACGCTGGAGAATCTGCGCAGGGGCCTCGCCGCGCCGATCACGGCGCAGCACCGGCACGCCTGGAGCGACGGCCTCGCGATGCGGGCGGCCCCGTTCGGCGTCTTCGCCGCAGGCCGCCCGGCCGAGGCGGCCAGGCTGGTCGCGGTCGACGGCACGGTCAGCCACGAGGGCGAGGGCATCTACGGCGGCCAGGCGGTGGCGGCGGGGGTCGCCGCCGCGATGACGGGCGCGGGCCCGGCGTCGGTGGTCGCGGCGGCGCTCTCGGTGATCCCGATGGACTCCTGGACGGCCCGCTCACTGCGCCGCGCGGTGGTCGCGGCGGGTCGCGAGTACCCCGACACGCTGACCATGGAGCGTGCGGTCCGCTCGGCGGTCGTGATCGGCGGCTATCCGTGGACGGACCTGGCGCCGGAGGCGGTGGGCCTGGCGTTCGGCGCGTTCGCGGCGGCCCGTGGCGACTTCCGTACGTCGGTCCTGACGGCGGTCAACATGGGCCGCGACGCGGATACGACGGCGGCGGTGGCGGGAGCGCTGGCCGGAGCGGTGTCCGGCGCCGAGTCGATCCCCCAGGAATGGTCCTCGGCAATCGGCCCGGCCCGCGGCAGCTGCCTCCCATCGATGCGCGGCTACCACGTCCTGGACATCGCGGACCTGCTGACTCCGGACGAGGACGGGGAGGGGTTGTGACGGGCGGAGAGGGAAGCGATGGCGCGGCGGCGGACGTCGGCACCTGGCTCGGTCCCCAGCCGGGGGACGCGCTGGGCGCGGGACGGACGAGGGCACAGGACGAGGCCGGGACCGGTTGGAATCCGGGACGGGCAGAGGTCGCGTACGGAACGCCGCCCAGTCCGCAGGCACCGGACACGCTCGGCACGGGAAGTCTCACGACATACGAGGAGCTCCCGACCGGTCGAAACCCACCCCGGCCGAAGGGTGACGAAGCACCGCCCGCCAGGCGAGACCCCGCCCGCCCGGAGGGTGCGCACGAAACCGACGGCAGCAAGTCGTCACCCGGCAGCCGGAACCCCGCCCACGCAGAGGGTGCGTACGAAACCCAGACCATCGAACCGTCACCCGGCGCACCGCACGGTTCGCAGCCGCGGAACGCGCTGGGCGCGGAGCGGACGACGGCGCAGGACGAGGCCCCAACCCGCCGAAACCCAGGACGGGCGGAGGGCGCGGCTCGGGGAGCACACGACGACGAGCCTCGCCTTCAACAGCGGAACGTGCTGAGCGAGCCATCGAAGCGCCGGAACCCGGGCGGGTCCGAGGGCGCGTACTGGACACCGCGCCGTTCGCAGCTGTCGGACGCGCGGGAACAGCCGCCGGCGCCCCGGCCGGACCGGAGCGCCGGCGCTCACCGGTGTGAGCATCTGCGTGTCGCGGCGGGCGCCGGGCGGGAGCGGGTCGAAGGGCTGCTTCTCGGGCTGGCCGCCGGGGACGCCGCCGGGTGGCCCGCCGCGCGGCATCGGGCCGCGCGGATGCCTGAGTGGACCCGGCGGCTCACCCGTGAGCTCGACACCTTCGCCGAGCAGAACGCCACCACCACCCTCCCCGTCCCCATCGCCCTCAACCAGCCCCCCGAGCCCCTGCGCCTCGGCCCGTCCGACGACGCCGAGTGGGCGGCGTTCGCCGCCGAGACCGTGCTCACCGCGTTCGGTGACCACTTCGCCGGCCTTCCCGCCGACCGCCGCACCCGCGCCGCCATCGACCTCGCCTGGTCCACCCTCGCCTGCGAGATCGCCGCGGCGGCGGACCGCGCGCCGGAGGTGGAGTCCGCCGTACTGCCGCTCCGCGCCCGGATCTCCGTACGCGCCGGGCTCGGCAATCTCGCCACCGGTCTGCGCCCGCCCGCGACCGGCCACGACAACCCGCACTACTTCGACGACGCGGCCTGCGTACGGGCCGTCGTCCTGGCGGTCACGCATCCGGGGCGTCCGCACGCCGCCGCCGAACTCGCCGAGTTCGACGCCCGCTACACGCAGGACGGCGACGGGGTGCACGGCGCCCGCGCGATGGCCGCCGCCGTGGCCGCGGCGCTCGGCGGCGCCGACACCGCGACCGCTGTCGCCGCCGCGCTCGAACAGCTGCCGGACAGCACGGAGATCGGCCGCAACGCCCAGCACGCGGTCAAGCTGGCGCGGGACTTCGCCGACGAGCCCGCCGGAGCGTTCGCGCTCGTCCCTCTGCTGGAGCATCAGATCGTCGACCACGTCTACAGCTACGGCATCGCCGCCGCCGAGACCGTGCCGGTCGCCCTCGCCCTGACCCTCGCCTCCGGCGGGGACGTCCGCGCCGCCGTACCCGCAGCCGCGTGCCTCTCGCGGGTCGCGGACTCGGCGCCCGCGCTCGCCGGGGCGCTGACCGGGGCGCTCGGCGGGGGTGCGGCCGTGCCCCCGGCGTGGCACGACGCCTGCCGCGTCCTGGCGGGCTGCGCCCTGCCGCGTCTCGCGGGCACGGACCTGGTCGAACTCGCCGGGCTGCTGACCCGCACGCTCGACACGGCGGACACGGTGGACTCCGCGGACCACAACTCCCTTTAGCACCAAGGGCGGCGAGCTTCACCCCCACGGGACGTACCGGGGTGGACAATTCCGGCATGACGACGCTCACAGCATCCGCGACGCCCGCACTCCGAGACCGGATCGCCGGCAGTCTCGTCGGCGCGGCCGTCGGAGACGCGCTCGGCGGCCCCGTCGAGGGCTGGACCCCCGAGCAGATCGTGGACCGGCACGGCGGCCGGGTGTCCGGCATCGTCGGCCCGTGGCACGAGGACTGGCGTACGGCGCGGCCCATCGCCCCGTACCACAAGGGCGACGGCCACGTCACCGACGACACCCTGATGACGCACGCGCTGGTGCGGGTGTACGCCACCGTCCGCGACCACCTCGACGCGTACGCCGTCGCCGACCATCTCGTCCCCGACCTGATCTCCACCCCGCGCTGGATCCCGGAGCTGGAGGCGGAGGCGCTGCCCCTCCAGCGGATCTTCCTCGCCGAGAAGTGGCTGGTCGCCCGTATCCACTACGGCCATGTGGACCCCCGCGAGGCGGGCGCCGGGAACATCGTCAACTGCGGTGCGGCGATGTACATGGCGCCGGTGGGCCTCGTCAACGCGGCGAACCCCGGCG
The DNA here is from genome assembly GCF_042714995.1 of Streptomyces sp. NPDC058665. Classification (NCBI taxonomy): domain Bacteria; kingdom Bacillati; phylum Actinomycetota; class Actinomycetes; order Kitasatosporales; family Streptomycetaceae; genus Streptomyces; species Streptomyces sp. NPDC058665. The sequence continues at coordinate 34,344 of NZ_JBHXRX010000051.1, read as the reverse complement.
CCGCGTACGCGGAGGCCGTCGACATCGCCGGCGCGCACCAGTCCAGTTACGGCCGTGAGGCGGCCGGGGTCCTCGCGGCGGCCGTCGCGGCGGCGTGTGTGCCGGGCGCGACGCCGACGAGCGTCGTCGACACGTGCCTCGGGCTCGCCAAGGACGGGACGCGCGCCGCGATCGAGGCGGTGTGCGAAGTGGCCGCCGCCCATGACGACTTCGAGCCGGCTCTGCGTCCGCTGCGGGAGGCCGTCGCGCCGTTCGACACCGTGGGCCCCGACTACCGCGCCCCGTCCCTCGGCGCGCGCCGTCCCTCGCGGCTGCACTCCATCGAGGAACTGCCCGTCGCCCTCGGCATGTTGCTCATCGGCGACGGCGACTACCGCCGTACGGTCCTCGGCTCCGTCAACTACGGCCGCGACTGCGACTCGATCGCCACGATGAGCGGGGCGGTGGCCGGGGCGCTGTCCGGCGGGGCGACGATCCCGCCCGACTGGGCGAAGCGTGTGTCGGAGGCGAGCCGCCTCGATCTGTACGGCCCGGGGCGGACGTTGACCGAGGTGGCGTACGAGATGTTCGCCCAGGACACGGCGCGCCGCCGGGCCCACGAGGCGGCGTTCGCCGAGCTGACGGTGGCGCGATGACGGAGCCGTTGCGGGTGACCTGGGTCCAGCCGGAGGACCTGCTGGGCCACGAGCTGCGCCAGGCTGCGGAGGACGGGCGCGACGCGACGGCGGTGGCCGCGCGCTGGCACGCCGGGGGCGGCCCCGCGTCCCCACCCCACGGGGGCGCGTCCACCCCGCCGGCTCCCGCGCACCTGCGCACGCTGGCCGTGACGCTGCTGGATGAACTGGCGGAGCTGCCAAGCCCGTTGGCGGCCGATGAACCGACGGAGCTGGCGGAGATCGTGCGAGCGTGCGGCGACGCGTGGCCGACCGCGAGCGCGAGCGCGACCACCGCACGGGGGCGCGGGGGCCTGGCACCGGACCCGGGAGCGGGCAGTGCCGACGATCACGCGCCGTCCACCACCACACCGCGAAACGTGCCACCCGACCCGACGGATGCCACCATCGCAGGGCGCGAAGGCCCACCCCCGGTTCCGAGAAAGGGCATGTCAGGCGGACACGCGCCGTCCACCACCGCGCCACGAAGCGCGCCACCCGGCCCCACGGACGCCATCATCGCAGAGCCCGGGGGCCCGCCCCCGGTTTCGGGAAGGGGCGGGGCCGGGGAACGGACCCCCCTGAGCACCCACCAGCTGCACGCCGCCTGGCTCGGCCGCGCCGCCGGCTGTCTCCTCGGGAAACCCGTCGAGAAGCTCCCCCTCGCCGCCATCCGCGCACTCGCCCGCGCCACCGGCAACTGGCCCCTGAACAGCTGGTTCACCGCCGAGGGCGTCCCGGCGGACCTGGCCGCCGCGCACCCCTGGAACCGGCGCTCCGCCGCCAACTCCCTCGCCGAGAACATCAACGGCATGCCCGAGGACGACGACCTCAACTACCCCCTGCTCAACGTGCTGTTGCTCCAGCGGTACGGCCGCGGCTTCCGCACCGCCGACGTCGCGCGTCTGTGGCTCGACCAGCTGCCCGCAGGACGTACGTTCACCGCTGAGCGCGTCGCGTACCGCAATCTGCTCTCGGGGATCGAGCCCCCGGACACGGCCCGGCACCACAACCCGTTCCGGGAGTGGATCGGCGCGGCGATCCGCGCGGACGTGCACGGCTGGACGCACCCGGGCGACCCCGCGTCGGCCGCCGCCCAGGCGCACCGGGACGCCGCGCTGACGCACACCGCCAACGGGGTGTACAGCGCGATGTTCGTCGCGGGCACCATCGCCGCGGCCGGCGGCGGCGCCGACGTGCACGCCTCTCTGCGCGCCGGACTCGCCGTCGTACCCCCGCGCTCACGACTCGCGGAGGCCGTCCGCGACGGGATCAGGACGGCCCGCGTACACGACGACTTCGACACCGTCGTCGACCGACTGCACGCCACCCATGGCCGCTACCACTGGGTGCACGCCATCCCGAACGCCGCGCTCATCGCCGCCGCCCTCACCCACGCCGACGGCGACTTCACCGGCTCCATCTGCCGTGCGGTGTCCGGTGGTTGGGACACCGATTCCAACGGCGCGACGGCCGGGTCCTTCGCCGGTCTGCTCGCCGGGCACCCGGACCGGCTGCCCGAGCGGTGGACGGCTCCGCTCAAGAACCGCCTCGCCACCTCCGTCGTCGGATTCGACGGCACCGGCTTCGACGAACTCGCCCGACTCACCCAGGAGGCACTCCGCCCATGACCGGCATCGTGGTGCTCGGCAGCACCAACATGGACCTCGTCGCGTACGTCGCGCGGGCCCCGAAGCACGGGGAGACCGTCACGGGCCGTGAATTCCGTACGGTCCCCGGCGGCAAGGGCGCCAACCAGGCCGTCGCCGCCGCCCGCGCCGGTGGGGACGTGGCGATGATCGGCGCGGTCGGCGACGACGAGTTCGGCGTACGGCTCCGGCACACGCTCACCTCGTCCGGCGTCGACACCGACCTGCTCCACACCGCCGACGGCCCCTCCGGCACGGCGCACATCGTCGTGGACGACGAGGGCGGCAACGCGATCGTCGTCATCCCCGGCGCGAACGGCACCCTCACCGCGCTCGGCCCCGGCGAGGAGACCCTCATCAGCACCGCCGCCTCCCTGCTCCTCCAGCTCGAACTCCCGCTGAGCGTCGTACTCGACGGCGCGCGGGCGGCCAGGCGGCACCGGGTACGGACGATCCTCACCCCCGCCCCCGTCCAGCCGCTGCCGCCCGAACTGCTCGCCGCCACCGACCTGTTGGTCCCCAACGAGCACGAGGCCGCGGAACTCGCGGGCGTCGCCGACCCGCGCGAGGCGGCGAAGGTGCTGCTCCGGCAGGTCCCGGAGGTCGTGATCACGCTGGGCGCGGCGGGCTGTCTGTACGCGGCGCGCGACGCCGGGCCCGTCATCGTCCCGGCGCCGAAGGTGACCGCCGTGGACACGACGGCCGCCGGCGACACGTTCGTCGGCGCGCTGGCCGTGGCGATCGGCGAGGGCCGTCCGATGGCGGAGGCGACGCGCTGGGCGTCGGCCGCCGCCGCGCTCTGTGTGCGGCGCCATGGGGCGTCCACGTCCATGCCGTACCGCTGCGAGATCGACGAGGCCACGTCATGACCACCACGAACAGCACGGGCACGGGCACGGGCACAGGCACCGGCACAGGGACCGGCACCGGGCCGAAGGCTCCCGCCGCTCCCCCGCTGGACGGCCTGCGCGTCCTGGACCTCGCGACCCTCTTCGCCGGGCCGCTCGCCGCCACGATGCTCGGCGACTTCGGCGCCGATGTCATCAAGGTCGAGCACCCCACCCGCCCCGACCCGTCGCGCGGGCACGGCCCCGCGAAGGACGGCGTCGGCCTCTGGTGGAAGATCCTGGGCCGCAACAAGCGCACCATCACGCTCGACCTGTGCGGCCCGCCGGGCCGGGACGTCCTGCTGCGGCTGGCCGCCGAAGCGGATGTGATCATCGAGAATTTCCGCCCCGGCACCCTGGAGAAATGGGGCCTCGGCTGGGCCGAGCTCTCCGCCGTCAACCCCCGGTTGGTCCTCGCCCGGGTCACCGGCTTCGGGCAGTTCGGCCCGTACTCCCGGCGTCCCGGCTTCGGCACGCTCGCCGAGGCGATGAGCGGATTCGCCGCGATGACGGGTGAGCCCGACGGGCCGCCGACGCTGCCCCCGTTCGGTCTGGCCGACTCGATCGCGGCGCTGGCCACCGCGTACGCCGTGATGACCGCGCTCAACGGCCGGGCGACGACGGGGCGTGGCCAGGTGGTCGATCTGGCGATCATCGAGCCGATCCTGACGGTGCTGGGGCCGCAGCCGCTCTGGTACGACCAGCTCGGCTACGTACAGCCCCGTACCGGCAACCGCTCCCGTAACAACGCCCCCCGCAACACCTACCGCACCGCCGACGGCTCCTGGCTCGCGGTCTCCACCTCCGCCCAGTCGGTCGCCGAGCGCGTCATGCGGCTGGTGGGCCGGGAGGAACTGGTCGACGAGCCGTGGTTCACCACCGGCAGCGGACGGGCCGAACACGCAGACGTGCTGGACAAGGCGGTGGGCGAGTGGATCGCCCGGCGTTCACGCGACGACGCGATGGCCGCGTTCGAGAAGGCGGACGCGGCCATCGCCCCCGTGTACGACGTCCGCGACGTCATGAACGACCCGCACTACCGGGCGCTGGACAGCGTCACCGAGGTCGAGGATCCGGACCTCGGTCCGATCCGCATGCAGAACGTCCTCTTCCGGCTCTCCGAGACCCCCGGGGCCATCCGGTGGGCCGGCCGGCCGCACGGCGCCGACACGGACGCGGTCCTCACCGAGCTGGGCCTCTCCGCTCCGGAGATCGCGGCCCTCCGTGAGGAGGGCGCGCTGTGAGCCGCCCCGCACCGCACGCCCCGCTCACCTGGCTGTACGTGCCCGGGGACCGGCCCGACGTCGTACAGAAGGCGCTCGCCGCCGGAGCCGACGCGGTGATCGTCGATCTGGAGGACGCGGTCGCCGCCGACCGCCGGGAGTACGCGCGCGCCGCGACGACCGACCTGCTGGCCTCTCCCGGCGCGACCCCGGTCCATGTCCGTGTCGCCTGCGACGCCGACATCCCCGTGCTGGCCGGCCTCCCCGGTCTGGCGGGGCTGCGGCTGCCGAAGGTCACGCACGCGTCGGACATCCGCCGGGCCGCGGCCATGGCCCCGGGCGTCCCGCTGTACGCGCTGCTGGAGTCGGCCCTCGCCATCGAGAACGCCCACGCCATCGCCGCGGCCCATCCCTTCCTGCGGGGAATCGCACTCGGCGAGGCCGACCTCCGCGCCGATCTGGGTGTACGGAACGACGCCGGGCTCGACTGGCCGCGCAGCCGCGTCGTGGTGGCGGCTCGGGCCGCCCGTCTGCCGGCGCCGGCCCAGTCCGTCTTCCCCGACGTGCGGGACCTGGAGGGGCTGGCGGCCTCGTGCGCGCACGGGCGCTCGCTGGGCTTCTTCGGGCGGTCCGCGATCCACCCGCGCCAGCTGCCGGTGATCGAGCGCGCGTATCTCCCGACGGCGCGGGAGATCGAGTCGGCCACGGAGATCGTCGAGGCGGCGTCGAAGGACGCGGGCGCGCTGGCACTGCCGGACGGCCGCTTCGTGGACGCGGCGATCGTCACGGCGGCCCACCACACACTCACCCTGGCGGCCCGCGAACGGGGCGTGCTGCAGAACTGACGGCCCGAATGGGCCTCCGTGCCGGACGTCTCAGCCTGGCACGCTCCCGGCGTTGCTGAAACCGGGCCAACGAGCCTTCCGCCCCCGGCGGGCCGACGCGCGCCCGTCAGGCGGGCACACGTAAGGAGCCACCGGCCCTTCGGGCCGTACCGGACGAACCCGCCTGACACGCGACGCCCGGCACGCAGGCTCCCGGCGTTGCCGGAGCCTGGAAACAAGGCATCGGCGGGCTCCCCCGGCGCGGCGCGCCCGTCAGGCGGGCACGCGAAAGGGCCGCCGGGCCTCCTGAGGAGGTCCGGCGGCCCTTTGGACCGTGTCCGGCAAACCCTGCCCGGCCGTCGCAGCCGTCAGGCGTTCTTGGCCGCCGCGGTGTCGGAACTGCTCTCCGCGTCCGGGGCGGCATCCGCCTCGGCCCCGGCCGTCTCGGGCTCGTCGCCCTTCTTGAGGTCGACCTCGGCGTCGCCGTCCTCGGTCTTGGCCTTCGCGTCCTTGCCGAGCGTCTCGCGGTCCGGCTCGACGATCTCCTCGCGCCCCGGGCGGATCCGCGCCGAGATCACGATGTAGACCACCGCGAGGACGAAGACGATGATCGCGGTCCACACGTTGAGGCGGAGCCCCAGCACGTGGTGCGCCTCGTCGACGCGCATGTACTCGATCCAGGATCGGCCTACACAGTACGCGGCGACGTAGAGCGCGAAGGCGCGTCCGTGGCCGAGCTTGAAGCGGCGGTCGGCCCAGACCACGAGCAGCGCGACGCCGACGCACCACAGTGACTCGTAGAGGAACGTCGGGTGGTACGTACCGCCCTCGCGGTTCACCCCGTCGGAGATCTCCACGGCCCACGGCACATCGGTGGCCTTGCCGTACAGCTCCTGGTTGAACCAGTTGCCCCAGCGGCCGATGGCCTGGGCGAGCACGATCGCGGGTGCGATGGCGTCCGCGTACGCGGGCAGCGGGATGCCCCGGCGGCGACAGCCGATCCACGCGCCGACGGCGCCGAAGGCGATCGCGCCCCAGATTCCGAGGCCGCCCTCCCAGATCTTGAAGGCGTCGACCCAGTTCTTACCGTCGCTGAAGTACAGCTGGTAGTCGGTGATCACGTGGTAGAGCCGGCCGCCGACAAGTCCGAAGGGCACGGCCCAGACGGAGATGTCGGCCACGGTGCCGGCCTTGCCGCCGCGGGCGATCCAGCGCTTGTTGCCGTACCAGACGGCGACGAAGACACCGAGAATGATGCAGAACGCATAGCCGCGCAGCGGAAGCGGTCCGAGATGGACCACGCCGCTCGACGGACTGGGGATATAGGCAAATTCCATGGCGGTTCCGACGCTACCGTGCCGGGCGGGGAGTACGGCAACCCGCCCGGCAACGTATGGATAACGAGCCCGCGCGGAAAAGCCCCCGCGCGGCCCGCCGGCTCAGGAGGGAGAAGCCCCGGTGTCCGGGGGCGTCGCCGGTGCGGTGCCCGGCCGCTTGCCCTTGTTGGCCTCCCTGACCCACCTCTTGAAGTTGTCCGGAGTGATGTTCTCGGCGCCCTTTTTGGGGAAGACCGATTCACCGTTGAGCAGGACGGTCGGCGTGCCGCTGAAGCCGCCCTTCTGGAACGCCACGTTCGAGTTCATCACCCATTTGTCGTGCTTGCCGTCCTCCACGCACTGACGGAAGCCGGGGGCCGACTCCAGGCCGTCGACCTTGCCCGCGAGCTCCAGCAGCCGCGCGTTGTCCGCGAAGGCGTCGTCGGGCTCCGGCGGCTGGTTCTGGAAGAGCGTGTCGTGGTAAGGGGCGAACTTGCCCGCGTCCTGGGCGCAGGCCGCCGCGTTGGCCGCGCGCAGCGAGCCCGTACCACCCATGTTGCCGTCGATGATCGTGGCGAGGTGGTAGTCGACCTTGAGCTGGCCGTCGGTCTCCAGCTCCTTGATCGTGTCCCTGAACGCGTTCTCGAACTGGGCGCAGGCCGGACAGCGGAAGTCCTCCCACACGGTGAGGGTCGACGGGGCGTCGGCCTTGCCCACCGGGATCGACAGCTCGTCCTTGCCCTGCGCGCCCGACGGCGCGAGAACGGGGCCCGCGGCGCCTCTCTCGCTCTTGTCCTCGTTCGCGTTGCTCGCGACGAGTCCGATCGCCGCCGCCACACCCAGCACGCCCACCACCGCCGCCGAGACGACGAGCGTGCGCCTGCGCCGCTCCCGCTTCTTGTCCCGCTCACGCTGCTCCTGGAGCCGCTCTCGGGCGCTCCTCTTTGCCTCACGGTTCTTCTCGCTCACGCCTCAGCAACGAACCGGGGAGGCGCGTACGCACCTCCCCGGTCCCATGTCCACCCGTATGAGCTACCGCGCCCGTCAGCGCTTGCGAACGCCTTCCGCCAGGTCGGCGGCGAGCCCGCGGACCGCGAGGACTCCCGCCCCCGGGTCGGGCGCGTCCAGCATCAGCTTGACGAAGGCCGAGCCGACGATGACCCCGTCGGCGAACGAGGCGACCTCGGCGGCCTGCGCCGCGTCGGAGACCCCGAGCCCCACGCACACCGGCAGATCGGTGGTGGCGCGGGTCCGCCGCACCAGGTCCTGGGCCTGCGCGCCCACCGACTGCCGGGTGCCGGTGACACCCATCAGGGAGGCGGCGTAGACGAACCCGGAGCCGGCGGAGGTGATCTTCGCGAGCCGGTCGTCCCTGCTGCTGGGCGCGACCACGAAGACGGTGGCGAGGCCCTGCTTCTCGGCGTGCTGCCGCCACACGTCGGACTCCTGCACGGGCAGGTCGGGCAGGATGCACCCGGCGCCGCCCGCCTCGGCAAGCTCGGTGGTGAAGCGCTCGACGCCGTACCGGTCGATCGGGTTCCAGTACGTCATGACCAGCACGGGCTTCCCGGTGGCCTCGTACGCCTCGCGGACCGTACGCATCACGTCCGCGATCTTCACGCCGCCCTTGAGCGCGATGTCGTCGGCGGTCTGGATGACGGGGCCGTCGAGCACCGGGTCGCTGTGCGGCAGCCCGATCTCGACGACGTCGGCGCCGCCGTCGAGGACGGCCTTCACGGCGTCGATGCCGCCGTCCACCGTCGGGAATCCGGCCGGCAGATAGGCGATGAGCGCGGCGCGCCCCTCGCTCCGCGCCGCCGCGAGGGTGTCGCTCAACAGCTGGATGTTCCCGCTCACTTGGCGCTCTCCTCGTCGTACAGCCCGAAGTAGCGGGCGGCTGTGTCCATGTCCTTGTCGCCGCGCCCGGAGAGGTTGACGACGATCAGGCCGTCCTTCCCCAGCTCACGGCCGACCTCCAGCGCCCCGGCGAGCGCGTGCGCGCTCTCGATGGCCGGAATGACGCCCTCGGTGCGGGAGAGCAGCAGCAGGGCCTTCATCGCGTCGTCGTCGGTCACGGCGCGGTACTCGCCGCGCCCGCTGTCCTTGAGGTACGCGTGCTCGGGGCCGATGCCCGGGTAGTCGAGTCCGGCCGAGATCGAGTACGGCTCGGTGATCTGGCCCTCCTCGTCCTGAAGGACGTAGGACCGCGAACCGTGCAGGATGCCCGGCTCGCCCGCGCTCAGGGTGGCCGCGTGCTCCCCGCTCGCGATGCCGTGACCGGCGGGCTCGCAGCCCACCAGCCGTACGGCGTCGTCGGCGAGGAACGCGTGGAAGAGACCGATCGCGTTGGACCCGCCTCCTACACAGGCGACGGCGGCGTCGGGCAGCCGGCCCGCCCGCTGAAGGATCTGGCGGCGCGCCTCGACGCCGATGACGCGGTGGAAGTCCCGCACCATCGCGGGGAAGGGGTGTGGCCCGGCGACGGTGCCGAAGAGGTAGTGCGTACGGTCCACGTTGGCGACCCAGTCGCGGAACGCCTCGTTGATGGCGTCCTTCAGGGTGCGGCTGCCGGACCTGACCGGTACGACCTCGGCGCCGAGCATCCGCATACGGGCGACGTTCAGCGCCTGGCGCTCGGTGTCGATCTCGCCCATGTAGATGGTGCATTCGAGCCCGAACAGCGCGCAGGCGGTCGCGGTGGCGACGCCGTGCTGTCCGGCGCCGGTCTCGGCGATGACACGGGTCTTGCCCATGCGCCTGGTGAGCAGCGCCTGGCCGAGCACATTGTTGATCTTGTGGGACCCGGTGTGGTTCAGGTCCTCCCGCTTGAGGAAGACCCGGGCGCCGCCGGCCTCCTCGGCGAACCGCGGGACCTCGGTGAGGGCGCTGGGGCGGCCGGTGTAGTTGACCATGAGGTCGTTGAGCTCGTCGGCGAAGGCGGGGTCGCCCTTGGCCTTCTCGTACTCGACGGCGACCTCGTCCACGGCGGCGACGAGCGCCTCGGGGATGAACTTGCCGCCGTACGCGCCGAAGTAGCCGTCTGTGTTCGGGCTCAGGCCCTCGGGGTCGGGAATGAAGAAACCGGAAGAACCGGGAGAAGTGGTGGGAGCGGACGTCACGGATGATCTCCTCATGGAGCGGCGGAGCGACGGGGGGTGCACCGTGGGCGCCATGGGCGAGGCCGCCCCGAGACCGGCGTGGGCCGGGAGGGGCGTGGGTCGTGGACCGGTCTTCCGGGCGTGTGTCGCCGCGGCGGGTGTCCGCCTGGGCTCAGTGGTCGCGGTCGGAAGGGCCTCGCCGGAGCGCGGCCCGGGGCCATCGCATCCCGTTGACCTGACCGGGTTCGTCACCGATCACGTACCGCACCCGCCGCCCGTGCACCCGCCGCGCGGGGGCCCGGCAGCCGCGCGGCCGGCACCCGCGCGCCAGCGGCGCGTGGGGCACGGGCACGACGGCCGGGCGTCCGGAGGCGGGGATGGGCATCGGGGGGTCAGCTCCGCCCGTGCCGCAGTGCCGGGTGGGCGCCCGCGGCGACGAGATCGGCCACCGCCGTCTTCGGGTCGCGCCCGGTGACCAGGGACTCGCCGACGAGCACCGAGTCGGCGCCCGTGTTGGCGTACGCGATGAGGTCGTGCGGTCCGCGCACACCGGACTCGGCGATCTTGACGATGCCGTCCGGGATCTCCGGGGCGAGCCGCTCGAACGTGCCGCGGTCCACCTTCAGCGTCTTCAGGTCGCGCGCGTTGACGCCGATGACCCGCGCCCCCGCGTCGACCGCGCGCTCGACCTCGTCCTCGTCGTGCACCTCGACGATCGGGGTCAGCCCGATGGACTCGGCGCGCTCGATGAGCGAGACGAGCGCGGGCTGCTCCAGGGCGGCGACGATCAGCAGGGCGAGGTCGGCGCCGTACGCGCGCGCCTCCCACAGCTGGTACGCCGTGACGATGAAGTCCTTGCGCAGAACGGGGATGTCGACCCTGGCCCGTACGGCTTCGAGGTCGGCGAGCGAGCCGCCGAAGCGGCGCTGCTCGGTCAGTACGGAGATGGCGGCGGCGCCGCCCGCCTCGTAGTCGGCGGCCAGTCCGGCGGGGTCGGCGATCGCGGCCAGCGCGCCCTTGGAGGGGCTGGAGCGCTTGACCTCGCAGATGACCGTGACGCCCTCGCCGCGCAGTGCGGCGACGCCGTCCTTGGCAGGCCGCGCCTTGCCCGCGCGCTCCTTGAGCTCGTCGAGGCTGACGCGCGCCTGCCGCTCCGCGAGGTCGGCGCGTACGCCTTCGATGATCTCGTCGAGCACACTCACGCGAGCGGCCCCCTTCCGGGAACGGTGTCGGATTCAGCCATGGATGAGGATCAGCCATGTCGATGGTATCCGGAGGAGGGCCGAGGGCCCGCATCCGCCGGTCCACCCTCCCACCACCTGGCACTTCACGGGGCGAGCGACGAGCCGAAAGGAAGGTTTCGTAGCACCGTGAAGACCACGATGACCGCGCCGACGGCCCATCCTGTGAAGGGTGGCACCGAGACCCGGGGCCGTGTTCCGCGAGCGACGAGAATCAGCCAGCCCAGCCACACCGCCGCGAAGATCGCGTAGCCGACGACGGCGAGCGCGTTGGAACCGAAGGCGGCGGCGATGTCGCCGTGCGCGACGGCGTGCGCGCTGCGGAGACCGCCGCAGCCGGGGCAGTAGAGGCCGGTCATGCTGAGCAGCGGGCAGACGGGGTAGTGGCCGCTCTCGTTGGGGTCGACCAGGCCGACGTAGGTGAAGGCGGCGACGACGCCCGCGAGCGTGCCGAGCGGGGCGAGTAGCCGCCGGGCGCGGGTCGCCGGAGCGGGTGCCGGGGGCGGCGCGGCGGGTGCAGGCATGGCGTCCACCGGGTGATTGTCCCCCGTGCGGGCGGGAAAGCGCAGCCGGACCCCGCGCGGACCCCGTACGCGTGCCGCCGATGAGCGTCCGCCGTACGACGAAGGCGCAGCCCGGCGGTGGCGGGGCTGCGCCTGGTGTCGCTGTGCGGAGTACGTTCCCGTACGGCCTCGAGGGTTGGTTACGCGGTCTGCTTCGCGGGCTCGGGGCCCGCCTGCGCGACCTGCGGCTCACCGGTCGGGTGGCCTTCGCCGCGCTCCGCGGCCTCGCGCTCCGCACGGTCCAGGGACGCCCGCGCGGCCTCCACCCGGGCCTGCTTCGCCGCTTCGGACTCCTTCACCGCGCCGAGGCCGGCGGCCCGCATGGCGAGGCCGACGATGCCGCCGAGGAGGACGACCGCGAGGCCGCCCACGAACCCGAGGGGGTCGGCCGCCACCATGAAGACGCCTGCGATGCCGAAGCCGATGACAGAGATGGTGACACCGGTCCAGGCGGCCGGGGTGTGTCCGTGGCTGCTGCCCGCCATGAATTCGCTCCTCGTTTGCTGATGTGCTGCGCTGGTGTGGCGCTGGGGTCGCGCGCCGGCCGGGCCGAACGCTCACCGTTCATTGTCCCGCACCCCCCGGCGTTCCCCCTCAGGGGGTCCTGGCCGCGGTCGCCTCTTCAGCCCGTGGGGTCCTCGCCCCGGTCCAGGGCCTTCCAGATGTCCTCGGGCCGGTCGGGGTCGGTCGCGGGCCCGGTGGCCTTGGCGGGCCCGGCCGCCGGCCTTCGGACGCGGGCGGCGCGCGGGGTGCCGTCGCGCTCGTAGCGGCCGGACATGGTGGGCCAGTGTGATCCGTATCGCAGGGCCAGCAGACCGGCGAGGAGGATCAGTACGCCGCCGGCCGCCGTCACGTAGGGCCAGGCGGTGTGGGTGAGGCCGCCGACGGTCGCGGCCGTGTCGCCGGTCGTACGGGCGGCCTCGTCGTCGAGAGCCGACCTGTCGTTGGCACCGACGAGCGCGGCGACTGCCGCGCCCGCGCCGCTGAGGGCGAGCAGCGCGGAGACCAGCAGCCGCCCGCCCGTACGGACGGCGAAGACGGCCACGAGGGCGGCGAGGCCCGCGATGGCGAGCGCGGCGGGGACACCGGTGACGTCACGGCCGCCGACGTGGAGCGAGACGCTGCCGCCCGCCACGGTGGCGATGCCGTCGGCCCAGGTCTGGCCGGAGGCGATCAGCACCACGGCGGAGCCGGCGGCGCCGAGGAGGAGGGCTGTGCCGAGACTTCGGCCGGCGCGCCTTCTCGTGGCGTCCGCCGTCGTCTCGGCGCGGGGCTGGGGAATCGGTACGGCACTCACCCGCCCCACTATCCCCTACCGCTCCCGCGCCGCCTCGGACGGGCCCGTGCCGGGCCCTCCCAGCCGGTTCGCGGTGTGCACCGCGCGCAGCACCGCGGCGGCCTTGTTGCGGCACTCGGTGTCCTCGGCGACGGGGTCCGAGTCGGCGACGACGCCGGCGCCGGCCTGGACGTACGCGGTGCCGTCCCTGAGCAAGGCCGTACGGATGGCGATGGCGGTGTCGGAGTCACCGGCGAAGTCGAGGTAGCCGACGCAGCCTCCGTACAGACCGCGCCGTGTGGGCTCCAGTTCGTCGATGATCTGCAGGGCGCGCGGCTTCGGGGCGCCGGAGAGCGTGCCGGCGGGGAAGCAGGCGGTCAGCACGTCGAAGGCGGTACGGCCTTCGGCCACCTGGCCGGTGACGGTCGAGACGATGTGCATGACGTGCGAGTAGCGCTCGACGGACATGAAGTCGACGACCTCGACGCTGCCGGGTTCGCAGACCCGCCCCAGGTCGTTGCGGCCGAGGTCGACCAGCATCAGGTGCTCGGCGCGCTCCTTGGGGTCGGCGAGCAGTTCGTCGGCGAGGGCCTGGTCGTCCTGCGGAGTCGCGCCGCGCGGGCGGGTGCCGGCGATGGGGTGGACCATCGCGTGCCCGTCCTCGACCTTGACCAGCGCCTCCGGGCTTGAGCCGACGACGTCGAAGCCGTCGAAGCGGAAGAGATACATGTACGGGCTCGGGTTGGTGGCCCGCAGCACCCGGTAGACGTCGAGGGCGCTCGCCTCGCAGGGGGTCTCGAACCGCTGCGAGGGCACGACCTGGAAGGCCTCGCCCGCCCTGATGCGCTCCTTGATGTCGTCCACGGCCTCCTGGTAGGCCTCGCCGCCCCAGAGCGCGGTGTACGGGGGAAGTTCGGACGGCGGCAGCGCGGTGGGGAGGCTGTCCACGGGGCGTGCCAGGTCCCGTTCCATGGCGTCGAGCCGCTCGACGGCGTCCGCGTAGGCCTCGTCCACGCCGGTGTCGAGGTCGTTGTGGTTGATCGCGTTGGCGATGAGCAGGACGGTGCCGGAGCGGTGGTCCAGGACGGCGAGGTCGGAGGTGAGCAGCATCGTCAGCTCGGGCAGCCGCAGATCGTCGCGCGCGTGGTCGCCGATCTTCTTCTCCAGCCGCCGTACGACGTCGAAGCCGAGGTAGCCGACCATGCCGCCGGTGAAGGGAGGCCGGTCGCCGTCGTGGTCGTGCGGGGTGTGCAGGGCCTCCACGGTGGCGCCCAGGGCGGCCAGGGGGTCTCCGTCGACGGGGACGCCGACGGGTGGGGTGCCGAGCCAGTGGGTCCGGCCGTCGCGTTCGGTGAGGGTGGCTGCGGACCGGACGCCGACGAACGAGTAGCGCGACCAAGAGCGGCCGTTCTCGGCGGATTCGAGGAGGAATGTCCCGGGGCGTTCGGCGGCGAGCTTGCGGTAGAGACCGACCGGGGTGTCGCCGTCCGCGAGGAGCCTGCGGCCGACCGGGATGACGCGGCGGTCGACCGCCAGCTTGCGGAAGGTGTCGAGATCCATGGCAGCGGAGCCTAGTCGGCGGCGGGGCCCCTCGTGGGCGTCGATGGCCTGAGGACGCCGGCGTCGAAGCAGGTCCGGTCGCCGGTGTGACAGGCGGCGCCCACCTGGTCGACCTTGACGAGGACCGTGTCGGCGTCGCAGTCGAGCGCCACGGACCTGACGTGCTGGACGTGGCCGGACGTGTCGCCCTTGACCCAGTACTCGCGGCGGCTGCGGGACCAGTAGGTGGCGCGCCCGGTGGTGAGGGTGCGGTGCAGGGCCTCGTCGTCCATCCAGCCGAGCATCAGCACCTCGCCGGTGTCGTACTGCTGGGCAACGGCCGGAATCAGCCCGTCGGCGCCGCGCTTGAGTCGGGCGGCGATGGCGGGGTCGAGGCCACTGGCGGGGCCTTGGCCCTCGGTCGTGCTGGTCATACGGCCCATTGTGCCGCGCGTGTCGCGGCGCGGGCTCCGGGCGTCCACTGGGCGGACGGTGCGCGGCGGTCGTACGCTGGCACGTATGTCGACCCATGCAAAGCGTGAACGACTTCTGCTCGCCGACCTGTTGGAGTCGGCGGGACCCGACGCCCCGACCCTGTGCGACGGCTGGACCGCCCGGGATCTCGCGGCCCATGTGGTGGTGCGTGAGCGCCGCCCGGACGCGGCGGGCGGAACGGTCATCGGACCGCTCAGGAACCGGCTGGAGCGGGTGCAGGGCGAGTATGTGGCGAAGCCTTACGAGGAGCTGATCCAGCTCATCCGTACGGGGCCGCCGCGGATGTCGCCCTTCGGGATCAAGCAGCTCGACGAGGTGGCGAACACGGTCGAGTTCTACGTCCACGCCGAGGACCTGCGGCGGGCGCAGCCCGACTGGGCGCCCCGCGAGCTCGACAAGGTCTTCTCGAACACCCTGTGGGCGCGGCTGGAGAAGGGCGCCCGGATGATGGGCCGCAAGTCGCCGGTGGGCCTGGTGCTGCGCCGCCCGGACGGCCAGACGGCGGTGGCGCACCGGGGCTCTCCGGTCGTGACGGTCACCGGCGAGCCGGGCGAGCTGCTGCTCTTCGTCTTCGGCCGGCAGGACGCGGCCCGGGTGGATGTGGAGGGCGACAAGGAAGCGGTCGACAAGGTCCAGCGGGCGAAGCTCGGGATGTAGGTCCGCGCGCCCTCCGTCATGCCGTACGGGCGGTGTGTGCCCGCGGGCTGTGCACGAGGCGCAGGCCGACCTCCACCAGGAGCCAGCCGAGCCGGCCACGCAGCCGGCCTGGAGTGCGGGTCACCGCACGGGCCGGCCCGAACCGGTCCGCCTCCGTACGGAGTTCGGCGGCGCGCAGGGCGTGCAGCTGGAGATGTACGTCGCTGTGCATGGCGTGGGTACCTCTCGAAGGGCGGGAAAAGGACGCGGGGTTACTGACGGAACGGGAATCCGTACAGGTGGAACGCGACGTGCTCGCGCCCCTCGGTGTCACCGGCCTCCTCCGCGGCCCGGCCGGCCTCCTCGTACCGCCAGACGAGTGCGTGCATCTCCCGGCCGAGTTCGGCCAGTTCCTCCGCGGTGAGCCGCGCCAGGTACTCGCTGCTGAACGAGGCGCCACGCCACTCCGGTGCCCAGGCCGTCTGGCTGTCGAGGAAGCTCCGGTAGAGCTCCGAACGCTGCTCGAACGACAGCCGGCCGACAGCGGCGTGCGTCGCGACGGCCTCGGGCGCGTCCCTGAAGTCCTCGTCACGGAAGCTCAGCCCGTCGGACGCGGGCCGCCACCAGCGCTCGCGGCCGTCCTTGCCCTGCGCCGGCGCCTCCTCGATCAGGCCGTAGTCGGCGAGTTTGCGCAGGTGGTAACTGATGAGCGAGACGGCCTCGTTCACCTGCTCGGCGAGCTGCGAAGCGGTGGCGGTGCGGGCGACGTAGAGCGTGCGGTAGAGCTTCATCCGCAGGGGGTGGCCGAACGCCTTGAGGGTGGCCAGGTCGTCGATTCTGCGGGATTCCTTGGCTGCCATACCGGTCACCCTAGATACACAAGGAAAGTTGCGCAATATTCTTTGCGCAATAAATCCTGCGGATTCGGTGTCGCGCGCACCCTTCGTTGCCCCCTATTGACGCGAAGCCGCCCCGGAACAGATCGTTCCGGGGCGGCTTCCGTGCGTTTCGCGGGTGTTCAGCGCACCGCGTGGCCCGTGTCGCGCAGTTCCTTCTTGACCTGGGAGATCCGCAGGTCGCCGAAGTGGAAGACGGACGCGGCCAGTACGGCGTCCGCGCCCGCGTCGACGGCGGGGGGGAAGTGCGCCAGCCTGCCCGCGCCGCCCGAGGCGATGACCGGGACCGTCACCCGCGCGCGTACCGCCGCGATCATCTCCGTGTCGTACCCGTCCTTCGTGCCGTCCGCGTCCATCGAGTTGAGCAGGATCTCCCCCGCGCCCAGTTCGGCCGCGCGGTGCGCCCACTCCACGGCGTCGATGCCGGTGCCCCGGCGCCCGCCGTGCGTGGTGACCTCGAACGTGCCCTCCGGCGTACGCCGCGCGTCGACCGACAGGACGAGCACCTGGCGACCGAAGCGCTCGGCGATCTCCCGCAAGAGCTCGGGGCGCGCGATGGCGGCCGTGTTGACGCCGACCTTGTCGGCGCCCGCCCGCAGCAGCTTGTCGACGTCCTCCGGGGTACGGACCCCGCCGCCCACCGTGAGCGGGATGAAGACCTGCTCGGCGGTGCGGCGCACCACGTCGTACGTCGTCTCGCGGTCGCCCGACGAGGCGGTGATGTCGAGGAAGGTCAGCTCGTCGGCGCCCTCGGCGTCGTACAGCCGCGCCATCTCCACGGGATCACCCGCGTCGCGCAGATTCTGGAAGTTGACGCCCTTGACGACCCGGCCGTTGTCCACGTCCAGACAGGGGATGACTCGTACGGCGAGGCTCATGCCGGGCCTCCCGCCGGCGCGCGGAAGGCTTCCAGCTCGACCTCGACCACCAGGCTCGGGTCGATGAGACCGGCGACGACGACCATCGACGAGGCGGGCCGTACGGCGCCGAACAGCTCTTTGTGCGCGCGCCCGACGTCGTCCGCGTCCCCGGCGTGCGTCAGATACATCCGGGTGCGCACGACGTGCTCGGCGGCGAGGCCGAGGTCCCGCAGGGCTTCGACGGCGACGCCGAAGGCGGTGACGGCCTGTTCGTACGGTCCGCCCTCGGCGATCCGCCCGTCCACCACGGAGGTGCAACCGGAGACGAGGACGAGTCCGCCGGGCAGTTCGACGGCGCGGGAGTAGCCGTAGGCGTCCTCCCAGGGGCCGCCGGATGCGATACGGCGCACGCCGTCCCCCGGGCTCATCGCGCCACCTCCGCGAGCGCCTCTTCCAGCGTGAACGCCTTCGCGTACAGGGCCTTGCCGATGATCGCGCCCTCGACCCCGGCGGGCACCAGGGAGGCGATGGCGCGCAGATCGGCGAGCGAGGAGACGCCGCCGGAGGCGACGACCGGCCGGTCGGTGGCCGCGCACACGCTCTTCAGCAGCTCCAGGTTGGGCCCCTGGAGGGTGCCGTCCTTGGCGATGTCGGTGACGACGTAGCGCGCGCAGCCCGCCTCGTCGAAGCGGGCCAGCGTCTCCCACAGGTCGCCGCCGTCGCTGGTCCAGCCGCGTCCGCGCAGCGTCGTGCCGCGTACGTCGAGGCCGATCGCGATCCTGTCGCCGTGCTCGGCGATGGCCTTGGCCGCCCACTCGGGGGTCTCCAGCGCCGCCGTACCGAGGTTGACGCGCGTGCAGCCGGTGGCGAGCGCGGCGGTGAGTGAGGCGTCGTCGCGGATACCGCCGGACAGTTCGACCTCGATGTCCATGGCGCCGGTGATCTCCGCGACCAGGTCCCTGTTTTCGCCCGTGCCGAACGCCGCGTCGAGGTCCACGAGATGCAGCCACTCGGCGCCCGCGCTCTGCCAGGCGAGTGCGGCTTCCAGCGGTGAGCCGTACGAGGTCTCGGAGCCCGACTCGCCGTGCACGAGCCGCACGGCCTGGCCGTCGCGCACGTCGACGGCGGGGAGGAGTTCGAGCCTCGGTACGGAGGAGGAGGTGGGTGTGCCGGGCATCAGAAGGTTCCGATCCAGTTGGACAGCAGCTGGGCTCCGGCGTCGCCGGACTTCTCGGGGTGGAACTGCGTGGCCCACAGTGCCCCGTTCTCCACGGCGGCCACGAACGGCTCGCCGTGCCGGGACCAGGTGACCTTCGGCGCGCGGATCTTGGGGTTGGTGACTTCGAGGGACCAGTCGTGGACGGCGTACGAGTGCACGAAGTAGTAGCGCTCGTCGGCGTCGAGCCCGGCGAAGAGTTGGCTGTCCGTGGGCGCCTCGACGGTGTTCCAGCCCATGTGGGGGACGGTCGGGGCGAGGAGCGGGCCGACGGTCCCCGGCCACTCGTCGAGCCCTTCGGTCTCCACGCCGTGCTCGATGCCGCGCTCGAAGAGGATCTGCATGCCGACGCAGATGCCGAGCACGGGGCGCCCGCCGGCCAGCCTGCGGCCGACGATCCAGTCGCCGCGCGCCGCGCGGAGCCCGGCCATACAGGCGGCGAAGGCGCCGACGCCGGGCACGATCAGCCCGTCCGCGTTCATGGCCTTGTCGAAGTCACGGGTGATCTCGACGCCGGCCCCGGCGCGCGCCACGGCGCGCTCGGCCGAACGGACGTTGCCGAAGCCGTAGTCGAGGATGACGACGTTCTTGGTCATTCCCAGAGCCCCTGGATACGGAGGATGCCGGCGACGAGAGCGAGCGCGGAGCAGATGCCCAGCAGGACGATGACGCCGGTGGGCTGTTTCTGTTTGGCGAAGGAGTAGACGCCGCCGGCCAGGAACAGGCCGAGGACGATGAGGATGGTGTTGAGACCGGTCATGAAATCAGGGCCTCTCTTTTGGATCAGGCCGGATAAGTGAGCGGGGTCTGGTGCGTGCGATCGCAAGGCGGAGGAGGAAGTCGACGCGGAGCGTCGGCGACTGACGACAACGCGGCGAGTGTGCGTGCCGGGGCTCGCGAGCCCGGCAAGATCCGAAAGAGAGGCCCTAAAGCGCGCCCTTCGTGGACGGGAGGATGCCGACGGCGCGCGGGTCGCGTTCGCTCGCGTACCGCAGCGCGCGGGCCAGCGCCTTGAACTGGCACTCGACGATGTGGTGCGCGTTGCGCCCGTACGGGACGTGGACGTGCAGCGCGATCTGCGCCTGGGCCACGAACGACTCCAGGATGTGCCGGGTCATCGTCGTGTCGTAGCTGCCGATCATCGGCGCCATGGCCTCCGGCTCGGTGTGCACCAGATAGGGGCGGCCGGAGAGGTCCACGGTGACCTGGGCGAGCGATTCGTCCAGTGGGACGGTGCAGTTGCCGAAGCGGTAGATGCCGACCTTGTCGCCGAGCGCCTGCTTGAAGGCGGCGCCGAGCGCGAGCGCGGTGTCCTCGATGGTGTGGTGCGAGTCGATGTGCAGATCGCCCTCGGTCTTGACCGTCAGGTCGAAGAGTCCGTGCCTGCCGAGCTGGTCGAGCATGTGGTCGTAGAAGCCGACGCCCGTCGACACCTCGACCTTGCCCGTGCCGTCGAGGTCGAGGTCGACAACGACCGAGGTCTCCTTGGTCGTTCGTTCCACGCGGCCGATACGGCTCATGCGCTCTGCTCCTTCGTCAATTTACGTACCGCGTCGAGGAACGCGTCGTTCTCGGACGGGGTGCCCGCCGTGACCCGCAGCCGGCCGGGGACGCCGTTGTCGCGTACCAGCACGCCCTGGTCGAGGATCGTCCGCCAAGCCAGGTGCGCGTCGTCGAAGACGCCGAACTGGACGAAGTTGGCGTCCGATTCGGTGACCTCGAAGCCCATCGCCCGCAATTCGGTGACCAGCCGGTCCCGCTCGGTCTTGAGCCGTTCGACATATCCGAGCAGCGTATCGGTGTGCTCCAGCGCGGCGAGCGCGGTGGCCTGGGTGACGGCCGACAGGTGGTACGGCAGGCGCACCAGTTGCACGGCGTCGACCACGGCGGGGTCGGCGGCGAGATAGCCGAGGCGCAGTCCGGCGGCGCCGAAGGCCTTGGACATCGTGCGGGACACGACGAGGTTCGGCCGGCCTGCGAGCAGCGGCAGGAGCGAGGGGTGGTGGCTGAATTCGACGTACGCCTCGTCGGCCACGACCAGCGAAGGACCGGCCGCCTGCGCCGCGTCGTACAGCCGGGCCACGGTCGCGGCGTCGACGGCGGTGCCGGTGGGGTTGTTGGGGGTGGTGATGAAGACGACGTGGGGGCGGTGCTCGGCGATCGCCCGTTCGGCGGCTTCGGCGTCGATGGTGAAGTCCTCGTTGCGGGGGCCTGAGATCCAGCCGGTGCTGGTGCCGCGCGCGATGAGGTGGTGCATCGAGTACGAGGGTTCGAAGCCGATCGCGGTGCGGCCGGGGCCGCCGAAGGTCTGGAGCAGCTGCTGGATGACCTCGTTGGAGCCGTTGGCCGCCCATACGTTGGCGGCGGTCAGCGGGAGGTCGCCGGAGGTGCGGCGGAGGTAGGCGGCGAGCTCGGTGCGGAGTTCGACCGCGTCCCGGTCGGGGTAGCGGTTGAGGCCGCGGGCGGCATCCCGGACGCGCTCGGTGATCCGCTCGACGAGCGGTTCGGGCAGCGGGTACGGGTTCTCGTTGGTGTTGAGGTGGACGGGGACGTCCAACTGGGGCGCCCCGTAGGGGGACTTGCCGCGCAGTTCGTCACGTACGGGAAGGTCGTCGATGTTCGTCACGCGTCGGGCACCTCCCGCGTGGGCCGCCGCGAGGGCAGTTTCCAGCCGAAACGCGCCTTGACGGCGGCGCCGTGCGCGGGCAGGTCCTCGGCCTCGGCGAGCGTCACCACGTGGTGGGCCACATCGGCGAGGGCGTCCCGCGTGTAGTCGACGATGTGGATGCCGCGCAGGAAGGACTGGACGGACAGGCCGGAGGAGTGACAGGCACAACCGCCGGTCGGCAGTACGTGGTTGGAGCCGGCGCAGTAGTCGCCGAGCGAGACCGGGGCGTACGGCCCCACGAAGATCGCGCCCGCGTTGCGGACCCGGGCGGCGACATCGGCGGCGTCGGCGGTCTGCACCTCCAGGTGCTCGGCGCCGTACGCGTCGACGACCCGCAGACCCTCCTCGACGCCGTCGACCAGCACGATCGCGGACTGCTTGCCCGCCAGGGCGGGCGCGATGCGCTCCTCGACGTGCTTGGTGGCGGCGGTCTGCGGCACCAGCTCCTTCTCGACGGCGTCGCCGAGTTCGACGGAGTCGGTGACGAGGACGGCGGCGGCGAGCGGGTCGTGCTCGGCCTGGCTGATCAGGTCGGCGGCGACGTGCGCCGGGTCGGCGGTCGCGTCGGCGAGGACGGCGATCTCGGTCGGGCCCGCCTCGGTGTCGATGCCGATACGGCCCGCGAAGTAGCGCTTGGCGGCGGTGACCCAGATGTTGCCGGGTCCGGTGACCATGTCGGCGGGCGGGCAGCCGTCGGGGCCGGTCGTGCCGTACGCGAACATCGCGACGGCCTGGGCGCCGCCGACCGCGTACACCTCGTCGACGCCCAGCAGGGCGCAGGCGGCCAGGATCGTCGGGTGCGGCAGGCCGCCGAACTCCTGCTGCGGAGGCGAGGCGAGGGCGATCGAGCCGACCCCCGCCTCCTGCGCCGGGACCACATTCATGATCACGGACGACGGGTAGACGGCGCGTCCGCCGGGCGCGTACAGCCCGACGCGGGAGACCGGCACCCACTTCTCGGTCACCTTGCCGCCGGGCACGACCTGTGTGGTGTGCGCCGCGCGCCGCTGGGCGCGGTGGACGATACGGGCGCGCCTGATGGACTCGTCGAGCGCGGCCCGTACGGCGGGATCCAGGGCCGCCAGGGCCCGGGTGAGGGCTTCGGAGGGGACCCGCACGCGCTCCAGCGTGACGCCGTCGAACTTCTCCGCGTACTCGATCAGCGCCGCGGTGCCGCGATGGCGCACGTCCTCGCAGATGGGGCGCACCTTCGAGAGGGCGGCTTCCACGTCGAAGTCGGCACGGGGCAGCAGGTCGCGCAGTGCGGCGCCCTCGGGGAGGGCGGCGCCGCGCAGATCGATTCGTGAGATCACGCGGTCAATTCTCGCAGACCTGATCCGGCCGACGGCCGCCCGTATCACTGGCTGATATGAGCCCCGAATGTCACTCACGGCTACTAATGTCAACGATTGGCGTTCGATCGGTCACTCAGAGGGAAGAACGTCCGTACGACCTCACCACAGCAGCCCCGCCCGGCGACGGCTGCGCGGGAGTCACACGACCACAGCGCGAGGTACGGCGCGCAGCACGGCAAACGGGGAAGAGAGGCGCGGCAGTGTCCGAGCCGCAGGACGACGAAGCTCCGGACTGGCTCTCGGCCACAGAACTCGGCATGTGGCAGGCGTTCCGGAACGGCAGTACCTACGACCTGAGCGTGCCGAGTCCACTGCTCAACGATCCGGCCGCGGCCGGCCCCTGGGGCGAGCACCGCAGCGTGCGCGCCCGCGTGGTCGCGCTGCTGCTGCTGAGCGGTCCCTCGGCGCGCCCGGGGCGGGTCGCAGCGCTCAAGCTGCGCGGGGCGTACATCAGCGGGTCGCTGAACCTGGCGGGCGGCAATGTCGAGCCGTACGTGGAGCTGACGTTCTGCCGTTTCGAGCGTGAACTGGTGCTGCCTGAGTGCCACTTCACCACGCTGCGGCTGGTGGGGTGTGTGATCCCGCGCGTGGAGGCCGCCCGGCTGCGCACCGAGGGCGATCTGCATCTGCCGCGCTGCCAGGTCGCGCGCGGTATCCGGCTCACCGACGCGCAGATCGGCACGGACCTGCTGATCAGCCAGATATCCGTCCGGCCGGACAGCAGCAGCCGGTCGATAGCCGCCGACGGGATGTCGGTCGGCCAGGACCTCCAGGCCGAACAGATAGAGACGCACGGGGAGTTCAGCCTGCGCGGCTCGAAGGTCGGGGGCTCGCTGATGCTGCGCGGCAGCCGGCTGCGCGCGGCGGGCGAGCGCCGCGCGCTCAACGCGCCGCAGCTGACCGTCGAGCGCTCGCTCTATCTGACGGGCGCGGTCGTGAGCATCGCGACGGGCAACGCCAACTCCACCCCGCCGTACGGCACGATCTACACCGGCAACACCGCGGGCCGCGGGACGTTGCCGCCGGGCACCGAGATCCGGCGCTTCGAGTGCTACGGCGGAGTCCGGCTTGACGACGGCCGGTTCGGCGACACGATCGACCTCCACCAGGCCCGGTTCCTGATGTCGCCCGGCGAGGAGCTGTCATTGCGCCGGATCACCGCGACGGAGCTGCGCTTCCAGTGCGAGCGCCCGCTGGAGGGCCGGGTCGTGCTGAACGGCGCGAAGATCATCACGCTGATGGATCTCTCCACGAGCTGGCCGGGCCCCGGCGGTCTCGCGATGGGCGGTTTCGTCTACGAGAACGTGGTGCCGTCCGGCCATTTCCCGCTCAACCGGCGGCTGGAGTGGCTGGACTCGGCGACGCCGGAGTACTCACCGGAGCCGTACGAACGCCTCGCGCAGGTGATGCGCAACAGCGGCGAGGACGCCGACGCCCGTGAGGTGCTGCTGGCCAAGCAGCGCCGACGGCGCGAGACGCTGCCGGTGGCGGGGAAGATCTGGGGCTTCATCCAGGACTGGACGGTGGCCTACGGCTACCGTCCCGGCCGGGCCGCGCTGTGGATGGCCATGCTGTGGGCCGCGGGCACGTTCGTCTTCGCGCGGCACGCCCCGGAGGCGATCAAGTCCGAGGAGCATCCGGCGTGGAACCCGGCCCTGTATGTACTGGATCTGCTGGTGCCGGTGATCGATCTGGGCCAGGACGGGCACTGGCGGCCGGAGGGCGGCTGGCAGTGGCTCTCGGCGGCGATGATCCTGCTCGGCTGGATCCTCGCCACAACAGTCGCAGCAGGTGCCTCGCGTCTCCTGCGCCGCGGCTGACCCAGCGCCGAACGGCTTTCTTTGCTCTCCCTTGACCTGGCCCGAGACAACCTTTCACCCACCACCAAAGCTTCACATATGCCCTCTGGCGCCTCTGCGACCTGCGGTTTTCAATGGTCCGCACCATGTCATTGATTCGCGCCCTGATCAGTACCGCGCGCATGCTCCGGCACACCCCTCGGCTCGCCGAGGGGCTTCCGCCGGACGATGCGGTACTGCTCGACGCCCCCGACGAGCGGCTCGCCCCCGCGCTCGTCTCCGCCGCGCTCGGCGAGTACGAGCACGCGGCGAAGCTGCTGGCGACCACGCGCGAATCCGCCGAGTGGGAGGACCGCGACCGCTATGTGATGCGGCTCGCCGCCTTCGCCCACAACCGCCACGAATGGCTCGCCCACTGGCTCGCCGCCTCGCCCGCCGACCCGGACGCGCTCGTCGTCAAGGCGGAACTCGGCGTGCGCAAGGCCTGGGAGTCCCCCGCCCGCGCCGAGCTCCTGCGGGAGATGGGCCCGCTGATCGGCGCGGCGGCCGACGGCGACCCGCGCGACCCGGTGCCGTGGCGGATCGCCCTGGACCACGCGCGCGGCACGCACGCGGGCCACCGGGCCTTCGAGTCGCTGTGGGGCGAGGCGGTGCGCCGCTCGTCGCACCACTACGGCTGCCATGTCGCGGCCCTCCAGTACCTCTCCGCCCAGTGGCACGGCTCGCACCAGGAATGCTTCGACTTCGCCGAACAGGCCGCCGCGGACGCGCTGCCCGGGTCGCTCGTCAAGGCACTTCCGATGCGGGCCGCCTTCAGCCGGCTGCTTGACGACGACCTCACCTCCGTGACGACCGACCGGACAGACGCGGCCTGCGACGAGGCCATCCGGCTCTCGTCCGTGTACGCGGTGGGCGACTCCTGGCCGGCGGAGGTACGGAACCTGCTGGCGTACGTGCTGGTCAGACGGCACCGATGGGACGAGGCGCTGGAACAGTTCCGGCTGATCGGCCCGTACGCGACGTCCTTTCCGTGGACGTCACTGACCGACGATCCGCTGGGTCACTTCCTGGAGACACGCGACGGCGTACGCCTCCAGGTGGCCTCCGGGATGCCGTTGTGGAACCGCACAGACCGAGGGCGTCCGCGCGGCCATTACGCTTGAGCGTTGTGACCACCGCACATCTCCCTCTCTTCCCGCTGAACGCGGTGTTGTTCCCGGGCCTCGTCATGCCCCTGAACATCTTCGAGGAGCGGTATCGCGCCATGATGCGCGACCTGCTCAAGACAGACGAGTCCGAACCGCGACGCTTCGTCGTGGTCGCGATCCGCGACGGGCACGAGGTCGCGCCGACCGCGTCGGGCATGCCCGACCCCACGTCCCTGCCGGAGCGCGGGCCGTCGGCGGGCTTCGGGGCCGAACCGCTGAAGGCCTTCCACCAGGTGGGCTGCGTCGCCGACGCGACCACGATCCGCGAACGCCAGGACGGCAGCTTCGAGGTGCTGGGCACCGGCACCAGCCGGGTCCGGCTGCTCTCCGTCGACACCGGCGGGCCGTATCTGACCGCCGAGGTCGAGGCGGTCGAAGAGGACTCGGGCGAGGGGGCGGGAGCACTAGCCGAAGGCGTCCTGAGGGCGTTCCGCAGCTATCAGAAACGGCTGGCGGGAGCGCGTGAGCGGTCACTGTCGACCGGCGACGACCTGCCCGATGAGCCGTCCGTCGTCTCGTATCTGGTGGCCGCGGCGGCCGTCCTGGACATCCCGGCCAAGCAGCGGCTGCTCCAGGCCCCGGACACCGTGACGCGGCTGCGCGAGGAACTGAAGCTGCTGCGCGCCGAGACCGCGGTGATCCGGCATCTGCCGTCGCTGCCGGCCGTGGATCTCACGCGGGGCCCGACGAACCCGAACTGACCTCCGCGGGCTCTTCTCAGGTCTGCGGGCTCTTCAACTGACGCGAGGAACAAGTCCCTTGGCGAAGAAGCAAGCGAAGAAGGCCGCCGGCGGCACCCCGGCGACGGTCGCGCTGACGGCGGCGAAGGCCGAGTTCACCCTGCACGCCTACGAACACGACCCGGCGGCCCCCTCGTACGGCGAGGAGGCCGCGGCGGCTCTGGGGGTCCCGGCGGACCGGGTGTTCAAGACGCTGGTCGCCGACGTCGACGGCGAACTGACCGTGGCGGTCGTCCCGGTCTCCGGCTCGCTGGACCTCAAGGCGCTGGCCGCCGCGGTGGGCGGCAAGCGAGCGACGATGGCGGACCCGGCGGCGGCGGAGCGCACCACGGGCTACGTACGCGGCGGCATCTCGCCACTGGGCCAGCGCAAGCGGCTCCGTACGGTCCTCGACGCGTCGGCGGGGGCCCACGCGACGGTCTGCGTCTCGGCGGGCCGCCGGGGCCTGGAGGTGGAACTGTCCCCGTCGGACCTGACATCCCTGACGGCCGCGACGCTGGCCCCGATCGCCAAGGCGTGACGGCTCGACGGGGCGAGGTCAGCGTCCGGTCTCCGGCCCGTCCTCCCGGTCGGCCGGGAGATACGGCGCCCCGAACGGCACCCACTCCGGCTCCGGGTCGCGCGGGCCGAACAGCGCCGTCAGCGCCAGGTGCACGATCATCGCCGCCACCGGCCACGCCAGCAGCGCGCCCCGCGCGTTCAGCTCCAGCGGCGCGTCGAACGTCGCGCCCTCTCCCGCCGCCCGTGCCTGTGTGACCACGTCGTCCGGGCCAAGTCCCCAGCCGACCAGCCAGGCCAGCCCCGAGGCGAGCAGCCCGCCCAGTGCCAGGCCCACGACGAGCGGGACTCCGCCGCGCCTGCGGAAGAGGAAGACCAGGGCCGCGCTGACCAGGCCGAATCCGAGGGCCAGCAGCACGAACGTGCCGTCCGCGCCGATCGCCTCCTCGCCCTCCGTGTCCTTCAGGAACACGGCCGACTCACCGGCGATCAGCGGCACCCGGGGCGACAGCCAGAGCCAGAGCAGCCCGAGCAGCACGCCGGAGACAGCCACGACGAGCGTCACGACGGCTGCCTGCTTCAGCTCGGTCCTCATGTCGGTCTCGTCCGCCGCCTTGGCGGTGTGGTGGGCGGCCGTGGCTCCCGCGCCCTGGGCGTGCTGCCAGGGGCCGTCGTTCGGGGGCTGGTGGGGCGGCGTCAGAGGAGCTGTCACCCCGCCATCGTGCCAGGCATGGCCCGGCAGTGCCTCATCGGACTGCCGCACGCCTGTACGCCCACGTCGCCACGGCCAGGGAGACGACGCCGACCGCCGCGCAGACCGCGAGGTCGAGCGCGACGGTGGGCCAGTCGGGATGCCTGTCGAAGGTACGGGCCAGGGCCTCCACACCGTACGTGGACGGCAGCAGATCCCGGGCGTACGCGATCGGCCCCGGCAGCCGGTCGGCGGGCAGCACACCCAGCAGCAGCGCGGCGGACATGCCGAGCTGCCCGAGCAGCGTGGCCAGCTCCTGGCGGGGCGCCAGCAGCCCGAGCGCGGCCCCGAGCCCGGCCAGCGCGGCGCCGGAGAGCGGGATGACGGCGACCAGCACCCAGAGGTGGGTGAGCGGCAGATCGAAGAGCAGACTGCCGGTCACCGCGGTCACGGCGGTGCCCGGCACGGTGAACGAGGCGTACGCCCCGGCCGCGCCCAGCACCACGGCGGCGGGCGGCACGGGCAGCGTCGCGTAGTGGTCGAGTCCGCCGGTGGCCCGGAGCTGACCGAAGTACTGGGCGAGCAGATTGAGCGCGACGAAGGCCACGACGAGCACGCTCGAACCCGCGACCACGGCGCGCGCCTCGGCGCCGCCGTCGACGACGCCGCGCATCAGGATCATGATCCCGACGGACTGGAAGGTCGCGACGAAGAGCAGCGGGATCCGGGCGACCCGCGCGCGCGACAGCTGCGCGCGGTACACGGCGGCGAGCGAGGGCAGCAGCCGCGCACGCGGCGCCAGCGCGGCCGGCCCCCGGCCGGCTCCGTCGCTCGCGGCACGGGGGTCCGGGACGGTCCGGCGCTTCCCGCCGACGGCCTCCGCGGGCACGATGCTCACCTGACGCAGCTCCTGTTCGGTCCGTACGGACGGATGCGACCCCGGCACCTGACACCCACGGCCACCCGCGCCCAGCGTGCCATACGCCCGGATCGCACCGAACGCCCCGTAGGAACGGCCGAGTTCCGGCCGGTCGCGGGGAGGACGGCTCCGCCTCGGGCGCCCGGGGCGTGGCGGCCTTCGGCGCACTGCGCGTGGACGACGGCCACGCAATGGGCGGCCAGGGCGTTACGGCCTTCGGCGCACCGACCGCCTGCGGCGGTCGCGTGGACGGCGACCGCGTGGACGGCGACGGCGGGAACCGCGGATGCGGGCCTGGCGGCCACGTCCTGGGTGGTCCTGCCTCGGAGGCCCCGGAGCGAAGCGGAGAGGATCGGCTGCCGGTGGGGACGGAGCGGAGCGGAGGGGCGTCCGGGCGTGGCCCGGAGGAGAGGCGCGCAGCGCCGGCCCGTCGCGCTGAGCGAAGCGAAGCGGGTCGCTTCCGAGGCGCGCAGCGCCGCACGGCCCGATCCGACGGCGGTCGCCCCGCGCGGCGGCCTGCCGTCCGCGCAGCGGGCTGTCCCAGGCCCCCCCGCCCCAGCGAACGCGGCCCGCGTGCGAACCGCGGCGCGCCCCCCGGTGGCAAGGCGGGCAGGTCTCGGAGCCGTAAATCTGGAGTCTTTCCTTGTCACGCCTTCACCAGGCCCTGGGTCTGGCCGCCGAGGGCCAGGTAGACGTCCTCCAAGCTGGGCGTCGCCAGGGTGAAGTCGTCCAGCGCCGCGAACGCCTCGCCGCCCGTCACCGCCGCCACCGCCGCGCGCGCCTCGTCCGGGGCGAGCCGCAGCACCCAGCGGCGGCCCGACTCCTGCGCGGAACCGCGCAGCGCGGCGACCTCCGGGACGTCGAGCGGGGCGCGTTCGCGCCAGACGAGTTCGAGCCGTACCTCGCCCGCGACCTGTTCCTTGAGCCCGGACGGGGTGTCGCAGGCGATGACCTTGCCCCGGTCCAGCACGGCGACCCGGTCAAGGACCGTCTCGGCCTCGATGACGTTGTGGGTGACCAGCAGCACCGTCGCGCCACGCTCGGCCCGGCGGCGGTCGACCGCCGCCCAGACCGCGCGCCTGGCGACCGGGTCCATGCCGGTGGTGGGTTCGTCCAGAACGAGCACCGGCCGCTCCCCCACCAGCGTCGCGGCGAAGCAGGCCATCCGCCGCTGACCGCCGGAGAGCTTCTTCAGCGGACGCCCCGCGAGTTCCGTCAGGCCGAGTTCCGCGAGCACCGCGTCGCGCTCGGCACGCGCCTCGCTCAGTCCGAGCCCCCGCAGCCGGCCCGTGGTCTCGGCCGCGAGCCCGACCGTCAACTCGTCGAGCGCGGTGGACTCCTGGCCGAGATAGCCGATGAGGCGCGAGGCACGTTCGGGATGGCCGACAAGATCGTGGCCGAGGACATCGACGCTGCCTGAGTCGGGCCGCATCAGCCCGGTGAGCTGACGTACGAGGGTGGATTTGCCCGCACCG
This sequence comes from Streptomyces sp. NPDC058665, assembly GCF_042714995.1. Classification (NCBI taxonomy): domain Bacteria; kingdom Bacillati; phylum Actinomycetota; class Actinomycetes; order Kitasatosporales; family Streptomycetaceae; genus Streptomyces; species Streptomyces sp. NPDC058665. Next base: position 4,619 of record NZ_JBHXRX010000051.1, on the reverse strand, counting down.
TTGGGACCGAGCAGTCCGAAGATCTCGCCCTGCCGCACGTCCAGGGAGATCCCGTCGTTGGCGCGCACCTCGGGCGTGGCCGGGGCGCCACGTCTGCCGCGCGCGGCGGGGTACGTCTTGACCAGCTCCCGTACCGCGCACACCGTACTCACAAGACACGAGCCTACGGGGTCCAACTGCCCGTAATCCGCCCGGGGGCGCCCGGTGACCCGTCCCGCGCCCGCGTGCGGGCGCTACTCCGCCGCTCCGTCGCCCTTCGGTGACGGGTGATCCGCGCCCTTCGCCGAAGGATGCTCCGCCGCCGCCCGCACATCGATCTCGCGCCAGAACCCGGCTCTGATCGCGTACCGGTCGTGCTCGTCGATCTGGTCGTCCTTGTGCGCCAGCAGCCCGAAGCGGGCCGCGTACCTCAGCACCTCGCCGTCGATACGGTGCGGGATCCGCGGATACATCGTGGACAGCTTCTGCACGTGGCCCACGTCGGGCAGCCTCTCCACCCAGCGCCTGGCGAACACCTGCCCCACCTCGAACGGATCGCCGCCGACCGTCGTGATGTCCTCCTCGCGGTCCGCCCAGCGCTGCTCCGCGCTGGTGAGCTGCGCCAGCGTCGGCAGGGACGCGGTCTCGGGCGGCTCCCCGAGCTGGCCCCCGCCGCCGGTGCGCTCGACCCAGCCCCGGTCGGACGACCAGCGCAGCGTCGCGTTCCCCGGCGGGGGCGCGGGCGCCGCGTGCGGTCCGGGCGCGCGCAGGGCGGCCAGGTCCTTCGGGGTGGGGACACCCTTGCCGCCGGCGGGCGCCGACTGCGCGGTCCCGGGGTCGTGCTCGTGCCCCGGCCCGGCGCCCGGCCCGTGCTCCGTCGTCGCCGGCGCCGTTCCGTTGCGAGCGGACGCGGCCTGCGCCTCGGCCGCCCGCTCGGCGGAAGCGGCGAGCGCCGACTCGGGCAGCGGCGCGGAGAGGATCGCGGCGATCTCCGGACGCGGCGCGGGCTGCGGCGCGCAGACGCCGCCGAAGTCCTTGGCGCGTACGGCCTTGGTGATCCAGGCCCGGTCGAGCACCCGCCGTTCGTCGGCCTCGGCCACCAGGTCCTCGGACTGGTTGTAGTCGCCGTCCGCCGCCTGCACCGCCCAGAGGTGCACGGCGACGCCGTGTTCCTTCGCGGACATCAGGCCGGGCAGCAGATCACCGTCGCCGGTCACCAGCACCACGTCCGAGCAGGCGCGATTTCTGGCCAACTCCGTGAGCTCGGCGTGCATCGCCGCGTCGACACCCTTCTGCGCCCATCTCCCGTCGCTGCGGGTCAGCGCACCGAGCCGGACGGTGACACGTGACATGACGCGCAGCCGTCGGTGTTCGGGCTGCGGTACGCGGTCGGGGGCGCCGTCGAACCAGTAGATACGGAGCAGCGGCTGCTCCGTATCGGCCTCGGCGCGCTCGCGCAGCCCCTGGATGAGGGCGGCGTGGTCGACGGTGATGCGTGAGCGGGCCGGTTCTCCGGCCAGGAGGCTCGCGGCGGCGCCCAGCAGGTAACCGGCGTCCACCAGGACGACGCAGCGGTCCACGTGTTCCACCCTCTTTCGGGAACGTCGGGATCGGAAGTTGCTACGGGTTTCCTTCGAGTCTGCCCGACCGCAACTGGGTTAACGGCCGGAACTGGATCATCGGCGTGGCGTGTCCCTCCCGGCTACCCCCGGAGACGGCCGAACCATGTCCGTTACGCACAGCTATGATCCAAAATGCGGTGAGTCACGGCGTATGTGAATCTGACAGCGGCCCTGGCCCCAACATCCTTCAGGAGGCAGCACCATGGCCAAGAACAAGAACCGTGACCGCGGCAGACAACAGCAGCAGGACCGCTCGTCCACCGAGCGTGGCGCCGAGCAGTCCTCGTCCTCCTCGGAGGCCAAGGCCGAGCAGATACAGTCGCAGGTCACGCCGTCCGATGTGGCCCACAAGGGCCGCCAGAAGCGCTTCGGCCACAACTGACGCCGGACTCGCGCGTGACCGACCGACGCGGTCAGCCGCATCTGGCCCCGGCCGCACCTGACTGAAGAGGGGCACGCCCGGTCTCCCGGGCGTGCACCTCCACGCGTACGCGTACCGCTACGGATCCCCCGCGCCCGCTACCCCGCCAGACAGGACGGCCCGAGCAGCACCTTCAAGTCGCCGAAGAGCGCCGGGTCCGGCTGCACCCGGTGCCGGTCGAGCCGCAGCACCGTCGTCTTCCGTGCGCCCTGGAGCTTGATCCGCACCTCGGAGTTGCCCCGGTGGTGGCTGAGGATCTCACCCAGCCTGCTGACCATGGGCGGCGTGAGCTTCACCGTGGGGATGGTGATCGTGACCGGCGCGTTCGTCCCGCTGGACGACAGGTCGGGGACCTGGAGTTCCATCGCGACGAGACGCGGGATGTCCTCGCGCTTGTCGAGCCGTCCCTTGACGAAGACGACGGTGTCCTCGACCAGTTGGGTGGAGACCAGCTGATAGGTGGCGGGGAAGAACATGCACTCGATCGAGCCCGCCAGATCCTCCACGGTGGCGATCGCCCACGCGTTGCCCTGCTTGGTCATCTTGCGCTGGAGGCCGGAGATGATGCCGCCGATGGTGACCACCGCACCGTCGGCGTGCTCGCCGCCGGTGAGCTGTGAGATCGCCGCGTCCGACTTGTCGGACAGGACGTGCTCGATACCGAAGAGGGGGTGGTCGGAGACGTACAGGCCGAGCATTTCCCGTTCCTGCGCGAGCAGATACGACTTGTCCCACTCCACGTCGGAGAATTCCACGTCGAGCCCGAAGCCCGGACCCTGCTCGGAGGACGCGTCGTCGCCGTCGCCCATGCCGCCGAAGAGGTCGAACTGCCCCTCCGCCTCCTTGCGCTTGACCTGTACGACGTTGTCGATCATCGGCTCGTGGTGCGCGACGAGCCCCTTGCGGGTGTGGCCCATCTCGTCGAAGGCGCCCGCCTTGATGAGCGATTCGACGGTGCGCTTGTTGCAGACGACCGCCTCGACCTTGTCCAGGAAGTCAGGGAACGTCGCGTACTTCCCCTTCGCCTTGCGCGACCGGATGATCGATTCGACGACGTTCGTGCCGACGTTCCGGACGGCCGTCAGTCCGAAGAGGATCACGTCGTCGCCCTGCGCGGCGAAGTTCGCCACCGACTCGTTCACATTCGGCGGCAGCACCTTGATGCCCATCCGACGGCACTCGTTGAGATAGACCGCCGACTTGTCCTTGTCGTCCTTCACCGAGGTCAGCAGGGCCGCCATGTATTCGGCCGGGTAATTCGCCTTCAGATACGCGGTCCAGTAGGTGACGAGCCCGTACGCGGACGAGTGCGCCTTGTTGAACGCGTATCCCGCGAACGGGACCAGGACGTCCCACAGCGCCTGGATCGCCTCGTCCGAGAAGTTGTTCTTCTTGGCACCGGCCTGGAACAGGACGAAATTCTTGGCCAGTTCGTCGGCCTTCTTCTTGCCCATCACGCGGCGCAGGATGTCCGCCTCGCCGAGCGAGTAGCCCGCGATGATCTGCGCGGCCTTCTGCACCTGCTCCTGATACACGATCAGGCCGTAGGTGAGGCCGAGGACCTCCTTGAGAGGCTCCTCCAACTCCGGGTGGATCGGGGTGATCTCCTGCTGCCCGTTCTTGCGCAGCGCGTAGTTCGTGTGCGAGTTCATGCCCATCGGGCCCGGCCGGTAGAGGGCCGACACCGCGGAAATGTCCTCGAAGTTGTCGGGCTTCATCAGCCGCAGCAGCGAGCGCATCGGACCGCCGTCGAACTGGAAGACGCCGAGCGTGTCACCTCGGCAGAGCAGTTCGTACGTCTTGGGGTCGTCCAACGGCAGGGAGAGCAGGTCGAGTTCGATCTCCTTGTTGGCCTTCACCATCTTGACGGCGTCGTCCATGATGGTCAGATTCCGCAGACCCAGGAAGTCCATCTTCAGCAGACCGAGCGACTCGCACTGCGGATAGTCCCACTGCGTGATCGTGACGCCGTCGGTGTGCCTGACCCAGACCGGCACATGGTCGGTGATCGTCTCGCTGGACATGATCACGCCGGCCGCGTGCACACCCATCTGCCGGACCAGACCCTCAACACCCTTCGCGGTGTCGATGACCTTCTTGACGTCGGGCTCGTTCTCGTACATCCCCCGGATCTCGCCCGCCTCGCTGTAGCGCGGGTGCTTGGGATCGGTGATGCCGTTGAGGTCGATGCCCTTGCCGAGGACGTCCGCCGGCATGGCCTTGGTGAGCCGGTCGCCCATCGCGTACGGATAACCCAGCACGCGCGCCGAGTCCTTGATGGCGTTCTTCGCCTTGATCTTTCCGTACGTCCCGATCATGGCGACCTTGTCGGCGCCGTATTTCTCGGTGACGTACCGGATGACCTCGCCGCGCCGACGCTCGTCGAAGTCGATGTCGACATCGGGCATGGAGATGCGCTCGGGGTTGAGGAACCGCTCGAAGATCAGGCCGTGTTCGATCGGGTCGAGGTCGGTGATGCCCATCGCGTACGAGACGATCGAGCCGGCCGCGGAGCCCCGCCCCGGTCCCACGGCGATGCCGTTGTTCTTGGCCCACATGATGAAGTCGGCGACGACCAGGAAGTACCCCGGGAACCC
>NZ_JBHXRX010000050.1:0-60619 GCF_042714995.1 Streptomyces sp. NPDC058665 | reverse complement strand
GACGGGGGGTGTGTCCCCGTCGGCCCGCCGCGTACAGCCGAGTTGACGCCGGCGACGCGCGCCGGCGCGCCCGCCGGTCAGGCGTCGACCTTCTCCATGACCTCGTCCGAGACGTCGAAGTTGGCGAAGACGTTCTGCACGTCGTCGCTGTCCTCCAGCGCGTCGATCAGCTTGAAGATCTTCCGTGCGCCGTCCTCGTCCAGCTCGACCTGCATGGTCGGCACGAAGTTGGTGTCGGCGGAGTCGTAGTCGATGCCGGCCTGCTGGAGCGCCGTGCGGACCTCGACCAGGTCGGTCGCCTCGCTGAGCACCTCGAAGGACTCGCCCAGGTCGTTGACCTCCTCGGCGCCCGCGTCGAGGACCGCGCCGAGGACGTCGTCCTCGCCCAGCTCGCCCTTGGGGACGATCACGACGCCCTTGCGGTGGAACAGGTACGACACGGAGCCGGGGTCGGCCATCGAACCGCCGTTGCGGGTCATCGCGACGCGGACGTCGGAGGCGGCACGGTTGCGGTTGTCGGTCAGACACTCGATGAGCACGGCGACACCGTTGGGCCCGTAACCCTCGTACATGATCGTCTCGTAGTCGGCGCCACCGGCCTCCAGGCCGGCACCGCGCTTGACGGCCGAGTCGATGTTCTTGTTCGGCACCGAGCTCTTCTTCGCCTTCTGGATGGCGTCGAAAAGGGTCGGGTTGCCGTCGACATCGGCGCCCCCGGTGCGGGCCGCGACCTCGATGTTCTTGATCAGCTTCGCGAAGAGCTTGCCGCGCTTGGCATCGATCACGGCCTTCTTGTGCTTCGTCGTAGCCCATTTAGAGTGGCCGGACATCTGCCTGTCTCCTTCGCGTAACCAATCCTGCTCCGTTCGGCAGAGATCCTACCGGGATCCCTTCACCCCGCGGAGCGCACCATCTCCGTGAAGAAGCCGTGCAGCCGGTGGTCGCCGGTGAGTTCGGGGTGGAACGCCGTCGCGAGGGCGTTGCCCTGCCGTACGGCGACGACATGCCCCTCGTGCTCGGCCAGCACCCGCACGTCGGCGCCCACCGACTCGACCCACGGGGCCCGGATGAAGACCCCGTCCACCGGTCCCACACCGGCGACGTCGACGGCCGCCTCGAAGGACTCGTTCTGCCGCCCGAAGGCGTTCCTGCGGACGATCATGTCGATGCCGCCGACGGTCTCCTGCCCGGAGCGCGGGTCGAGGATCTTCTCGGCGAGCAGGATCAGGCCGGCGCAGGTGCCGTAGACGGGCATCCCTTCGCGTACACGCTCACGCAGCGGCTCCAGCATCCCGAAGAGGACGGCCAGTTTGGACATGGTCGTCGACTCGCCGCCGGGGATCACCAGTCCGTCGACGGCGGCCAGTTCGTCCGGACGCCGTACGGTCGTGGGCACGGCACCGGCCGCCGCCAGGGCGGCCAGGTGCTCCCGTACGTCGCCCTGGAGGGCCAGGACGCCAATCAGCGGGCCGCGCGCGGCGTCCTGGTCACCAGCCACGGTTCGCGTAGTGCTCGGACGCGGGCAGGGTGTCGATGTTAATGCCGACCATGGCCTCGCCGAGGTTGCGGGAGGCGTCCGCGACGATCTTGGGGTCGTCGTAGAAGGTGGTGGCCTGGACGATGGCGGCGGCGCGCTTGGCGGGGTCGCCGGACTTGAAGATGCCGGAGCCGACGAAGACGCCCTCCGCGCCGAGCTGGCGCATCAGGGCGGCGTCCGCCGGGGTGGCCACGCCGCCGGCGGAGAAGAGCACGACGGGCAGCTTGCCCAGCTCGGCGACCTCCTTGACGATCTCGTACGGGGCGCGGAGCTCCTTCGCGGCGGCGTACAGCTCGTTGTTGTCGTAGCCGCGCAGCCGGGCGATCTCGTTCTTGATCTGGCGCAGATGACGGACCGCCTCGACGACGTTGCCGGTGCCGGCCTCGCCCTTGGAGCGGATCATGGCCGCGCCCTCGCCGATACGGCGCAGGGCCTCGCCCAGGTTGGTGGCGCCGCAGACGAACGGCGTGGTGAAGGCCCACTTGTCGGAGTGGTTGACCTCGTCGGCCGGGGTGAGGACCTCGGACTCGTCGATGTAGTCGACGCCGAGGGACTGCAGGACCTGGGCCTCCACGAAGTGGCCGATGCGGGACTTGGCCATCACCGGGATCGAGACGGCCTCGATGATGCCCTCGATCATGTCGGGGTCGGACATCCGCGCGACGCCGCCGTCCTTACGGATGTCGGCGGGCACACGCTCCAGCGCCATCACGGCGACCGCGCCGGCGTCCTCGGCGATCTTGGCCTGGTCGGGGGTGACCACATCCATGATCACGCCGCCCTTGAGCTGCTCGGCCATGCCACGCTTCACGCGCGCGGTGCCGGTCTCGGGGGTCTGGCTGGTGGTGGAAAGCGTGCTGGACACGGGAACGACCTCACTGGTTGGACGGGACGGGAGCGGTTGACGAGGCGAAGCAAACCTCTCCGGACCAGTCCACAGCAAGGGCCAATGGAAGGCCTGTGGATCGTTCTCGCGGCCCCCTCCCCCGGCTCCCGCTACGCGGGACGGTTCGCGAGGGCCACCGGCGGCTCGTCGTCCATCTCGAAGGCGAGCGGGAACGGCGCGTGCCCGGCGAGCCGGAACCAGCGGACCGTACGGTGCCGGCGCAGCGCGCGGGCCGCCCGTACGGAGTCGTTGTGGAAGCGCCGGGTCATGGGGACGAGGCGTACGGCGGCGGCCAGCTCGTCGGCGGCCTCGTCGCCGCCCGGAGCCGCCCGTACCGTCTCGACCTGCGCGGGCTCTCCGAAGACGGCCCGCAGCGCCTCGCTCAGCTCGCTCTCGGCCACTTCACGCTGCTCGTCCTCGGCCTGACGGGCGGCGTGCGCGCCCTGGTAGAGCACGATCGAGGCCGCGGGATCGAGGAGGCCCGCGGTGGCCAGCTCCTGGGCGACCGAGGCGCGGCGCAGCAGCTGGGCGTCGAGGGAGGCCCGTGACGCGTCGATCCGCGCGTGCAGCCGGTCGAGGCGGCCGGCGGTCCAGCTGAGGTACAGGCCGATCGCCAAGAGCCCGGCGAAGATCCAGATCAGGGTTTCGGTCACGCACGGCAGGCTACTTGTGGCCGGGGCCTCTTCCACCACCCCGTCCCGAATCCGGGCGCCACGGCCCGCCCCCCCCGGTGCCCCTAGTCCCGCGCCGCCAGCCCGAAGCGGGCGCGGAGGCCGACCCGTTCGTCCGTGGCCACCGACGCCGCGCCGTCCGTCACCGTCTCGTAGACCGCGAGGATGTCCGCCCCCACCGTCGACCAGTCGAAGCGCCGCACATGCGCGCTGCCGCGCTCGCCCAGCTCCTTGCGGCGCGGCGAGTCCCCAAGCAGCCGTACGGCCGCCTCCGCCAGCGCGTCCGCGTCCTCGTTGGCGAACAGTTCCCCGGCCGCACCCTGGTCCAGGACCTGCGCGAACGCGTCCAGGTCGCTCGCCAGCACCGCGGCACCAGCCGACAGCGCCTCGACCAGGATGATGCCGAAGCTCTCACCCCCGGTGTTGGGCGCCACGTACAGGTCGACGCTGCGCAGCAGCCGCGCCTTGTCCTCGTCGCTCACCATGCCGAGGAATTCGACGCTGCCGCGCATCTCCTGGGGAAGCGACTCCACCGCTTCCTTCTCGTCGCCGCGCCCGGCGACGAGCAGCCTCGTGTCCGGGAAGGCTTCGAGAATCCGCGGCAGGGCCTTCATCAGGACGGGCAGCCCCTTGCGCGGCTCGTCGATGCGCCCGACGAAGCCGATCGTGCCGCCCTGCCACTGAGGGTTGATCCCGGCCCTGGCGAAGAAGTCGACGTCGACCCCGTTGGGGATGACGACGGCGTCGCCGCCCAGATGCTCGACCAGCGTGCGCCGGGCGTACTCGCTGACCGCGATCCGTGCGCTTATCTTCTCCAGCGCCGGCTGGAGGATCGGGTACGCGGCGAGCATCACCCGCGAGCGCGGGTTCGACGTGTGGAACGTCGCGACGATCGGCCCCTGCGCCGCCCAGCAGGTGAGCAGCCCGAGCGAGGGCGCGGTGGGTTCGTGGATGTGGATGACGTCGAAGGTGCCGTCGTGCAGCCAGCGCCGTACCCGGGCCGCGGCCAGGAAGCCGAAGTTCAGCCGGGCGACGGAGCCGTTGTACGGCACGGGAACGGCCCGCCCGGCGGAGACCACGAACGGCGGGAGCGGTGTCTCGTCGTCGGCGGGCGCGAGCACCGAGACCTCGTGGCCCAGCCGGATCAGATGGTCCGCGAGATCCCTGATATGGAACTGCACTCCGCCCGGCACGTCCCAGGAGTACGGGCAGACGATGCCGATCTTCACCCGGCCCCACCGACCTTCTCGGGGCTTCCGCCGGAACCGGAACCGGAGCCGGTCCCGCCGTCCGTCCCGTGCCGTGGTTCGAGGTCGGCGAGCCAGAGACGTTGCAGCATGTGCCAGTCCTCCGGGTGCTCCGCGATGCCGGCGGCGAACTTGTCCGCCACGGCCTGTGTCATCACAGACGACTTCTCGGCACGTTTACCTGTCTCCGGCACCTCGACGGCCGGATACACCCGTCCCCGCATGAGTTTCGGCCCGTCGAAGTGGAGCGAGACCGGAAACAGCAGTGCCCCGGTCTGCTGCGCGAGCATCGCGGGCCCGGCCGGCATCCGGGTCTTCTCCCCGAAGAACGTCACCTCGACGCCCGACGCGGACAGATCCCGGTCGGCCACCAGGCACACAAGGCCGCCGGACCGCAGCCGTCGGGCGAGCGTCCCGAAGGCGGTGCCCCCGGTGTGCGGCAGCACCTCCATACCGAGGCTCTCGCGGTATTCGACAAAACGGTCGAAGAGCGATTCGGGCTTGAGCCGTTCCACGACGGTGGTGAACGGAACGCCCATCCCCCGGGTCAGCCAGGCGCCGGCCAGATCCCAGTTGGCCAGATGCGGCAGGGCCAACACGACGCCCCGTCCGCTCTCCAGACCCTCCGTCAGCAGGTGGATGTCCTTGATCTCGACGCTGTCCCGCACCCGCTCCGCGCTCCAGACCGGCAGCCGGAACGACTCCATCCAATACCGCATGTACGAGCGCATGCCGGCCTTCGAGAGCTCCGCGAGACGCTCGGGGCTCGCGTCCGACACCACGCGCGCCAGATTCGATTCGAGCCGCAGCACGTTCGAGCCGCGCCGTCTCCACACGGTGTCGGCGATGGTCCTGCCGAGTGCGACGGCCACCGGTTCGGGGAGCATCTTGACGGTGCTCCAGCCGAGCCCGTACAGGGCGTCGACCAGCCGGTCCCGCCCGCCGCTCATGAGGCCGACCCGCCGGCCCTGGCCGCGTCCGCCTCGGCGGACTCGCGCCGTACGGTCACCACTCGCTGACCGAGTGTCACCAGACTGCCGGCGGCCACCACCCACAGCGCGATCGGCAGCAGGATGTCGATACCGGGCACCCCGAACTTGTGCATGCCGGCGAGCCCCGCCGCCACCAGCGAGATGACGAGGCGCTCGGCGCGCTCGATCAGCCCGTTGACGGCCACCGGCAGCCCTATGGATTCACCGCGGGCCTTCGTGTACGAGACGACCTGGCCGCTCGTCAGACAGAAGATCGACACGGCGCACAGCACGTTGTTGTCGCCCGTCCCCGCGTACCAGAGCGCGAATCCGCCGAAGACCGCGCCATCGGCGACCCGGTCGAGCGTGGAGTCGAGGAAGGCCCCCCACCGGCTGGAGATCCCGGCCTGCCGCGCCATGTTGCCGTCGATGAGGTCGGAGAAGACGAAGAGCGTGATGACGATCGTGCCCCAGAAGAACTCTCCGCGGGGGAAGAAGAACAGCGCTCCCGCCATCACTCCCGCGGTACCGATGAGCGTCACAGCGTCGGGACTCACCCCCCGGCGGAGCAGAAACGCGGCGAACGGGGTGAGGACACGCGTAAAGAATGCACGCGCGTACTTGTTCAGCATGGCCTTCCCGACGGTCGTTGGGCAGGCGGCCCCATCGGCCACCGGCTGGCCCATCGTAGCCAGGACGGCGGCGCTCCACCGCCGGGGAGCCAAGCTCGGGCGGAACGGGCGGTCCCGCCCGACTTGGTGACCGACGTATGGACGCGGGCCGACGCGAGTGGAAAGCTCGAAGGACCACCGTGGGCATCGCTGGAGCTGCCACGCGCGGCCCCCACGCCCGCGCCCGACTCCTCACCGTGCGATCGATCGGGAGGCATGATCATGGGCGACAAGTCGAACGAACATCCCGGGGCCGCCGGCAGGGCGCCGACGGCCGGCCGGCCCTCCTCCGTACGGAACGTGGTGCTGGTCGGCCACAGCGGATCCGGCAAGACGACTCTTGTCGAGGCCCTGGCGCTGACCGCCGGGGCTCTCACCCGGGCGGGCCGCGTGGAGGACGGCGGCACCGTCTCGGACTACGACGAGATCGAGCACCGGCAGCAGCGTTCCGTACAGCTGTCCCTCGTCCCACTGGAGTGGGGAGGGTGCAAGATCAATCTGCTGGACACCCCCGGCTACGCGGATTTCGTCGGGGAACTCAGGGCCGGTCTGCGCGCCGCGGACGCGGCCCTTTTCGTTGTGTCCGCCGCCCAGGAGGCGGAGGCGGTGCCGGGCTCCACCCGCGCGATGTGGGAGGAGTGCGCCGCCGTCGGCATGCCGCGCGCGATCGTCGTGACGCATCTGGAGACCGCGCGCACGGGCTTCGACGAGCTGACGCGGGTCTGCGGCGGGATCTTCGGCGGTGCCGACCCCGACGCCGTCCTGCCCCTGTATCTCCCCGTGTACGGCGCCGAGGGCCCCGACGGGCACGCGCCGGTCACCGGGCTCACCGGACTCCTCACACGGAAGATCTACGACTACTCGTCCGGCGCCCGCGAGGTGCTGGCGCCCGACCCGGGCCGGCTGCCGCTCATCGACGGTGCCCGGGACCGGCTGATCGAGGGGATCATCGCCGAGAGCGAGGACGAGACCCTGATGGAGCGCTATCTGGACGGCGCCGAGATCGACGAGCGCACGCTCGTGGACGATCTGGAGAAGGCTGTCGCCCGCGGTGTCTTCCACCCCGTCCTCGCGGCGGCGCCGGCCGCCGACGGGGCGCGCCAGGGCCTCGGTACGGTCGAGCTGCTCGAACTGATCACACGCGGTTTCCCCACCCCGCTGGAGCGCCGGGCGCCCGAGGTGACGACACCGCGCGGATCGGCGCGCCCGCGCCCGAGCTGCGACCCGGGCGGCCCGCTGGTCGCCGAGGTGGTCAAGACGGCGTCCGACCCGTACGTGGGCCGGCTCTCCCTGGTCCGGGTCTTCTCCGGCACGCTGCGGCCCGACGAGACGGTGCATGTCTCCGGCCACGGGCTCACCGACCGCGGCCACGAGGACCACGACGTGGACGAGCGGATCGGCGCCCTGTCGGCGCCCTTCGGCAAGCGGCAGCGGATCCTGGACAGCTGTATCGCGGGCGATCTGGCGTGTGTGGCGAAGCTGTCGCACGCCGAGACGGGCGACACGCTCTCCGCCACGGACGACCCGCTGCTGATGCGGCCCTGGACGATGCCCGATCCGCTGCTGCCGCTCGCCGTGGAGGCGCACAGCACGTCGGACGAGGACAAGCTCTCGCAGGGTCTCGCGCGGCTCGCGGCCGAGGATCCGACGATGCGCCTGGAGCAGAACCCCGCCACCCGTCAGGTGGTCCTCTGGTGCCTCGGCGAGGCACACATGAACGTGGCCCTGGAGCGGCTGCGCAACCGGTACGGCGTCCAGGTGGACGTCGTACCGCACAAGGTCTCGCTCAGGGAGACCTTCGGCGAGCCCGCGTCGGGGCGTGGCCGGCTCGTCAAACAGTCGGGCGGGCACGGCCAGTTCGCGATCTGCGAGATCGAGGTCGAGCCGCTGCCTGTCGGCTCCGGCGTCGAGTTCGTCGACCGGGTCGTGGGGGGCGCGGTGCCGCGGCAGTTCATCCCCGCCGTGGAGAAGGGCGTCCGGGCGCAGGCGGCGCGCGGTGTGGCCGCCGGGCATCCGCTGGTCGATGTGCGGGTGACGCTGGTGGACGGGAAGTCGCACTCGGTGGACTCCTCGGACGGCGCCTTCCAGACCGCGGGCGCGCTCGCGCTGCGTGAGGCGTCCGGGCAGGCGCGTATCGAACTGCTAGAGCCGGTCGCCACCGTGGAGGTCGTGGTCCCCGACGAGTACGTGGGCCCCGTGATGAGCGATCTGTCGGGGCGGCGCGGCCGGGTGGTCGGCACCGATCAGGCGGGGACGGGACGGACGGTCGTACGGGCGGAGGTGCCGGAGATCGAGATCGGCCGGTACGCGATCGATCTGCGGTCGGTCTCGCACGGCACGGGCCGGTTCAGCCGCTCGTACGCCCGGCACGAGGCGATGCCGGCCCAGGTGGCCGACCGGATCCGGGAGAGCGCCGCCGCCGAGGTGATGGCCTGAGGGCGGCGCCCGGGAGACGGGAGCCGCGCGGTGCCGGGACCTGTTTCGCCCTGACGCGGGGTGTGTGCCCCGGGTTACGCTGTGGTGCGCCCCAGCTCAGCAGGTGTGCGGGGCACGGTAGTTGGGAAAAGGGCGCAGCAGCGGATGCTCGCGGCGATGGGGGCGGACAGTGGCGCAGGACGGATTCGATTTCTCTCCGGGGGCTCAGGTTCCGCTCCAGGGGTCGGCGGGGCAGACGGCGGCGACGCATGCCCTTGCCTCGGCGGCGTATCGCGACAGCTCCGTCGAGGAGATCCTCAAGGCCGACAGCGAGTGGCACAAGTCGACGGTGAAGAAGGGCAAGGTGTCGCTCTTCGAGCCGAATCTGGGTGAGGCGTTCTCGCGCGCGGTGCAGACGCGGATGCTGGGTGGCGGCCGTGCCGCGCTGATCCAGTCCTTCGGTACGGAACCGCAGGCGGTGGTCGAGCACTGTCTGGCGGCGATCCGCATCCGTAAGGAGCGTGACACCCGGCTCACCGTGGTGGCCGTCGTGTTCGGCCTGCTGTTCCTGCCGGGGATGCTGCTGTGGATCGGCGTCTTCCAGCTGCGCAGGACGCTGGCGGGGTCGAAGGACAAGAACGCCGGTGCGATCGGCGGCGCGCTGCTGTTCGGTGTCGCCGCGCTGGCCGTGGTCTTTCTGATCGCGCTGCCGTTCACGGGCTTCCTCGGCTGGTATCTGCGCGGTGTGATCGTGGCGCCCGTCATCGGGTGGCTGCTCGCCAAGCGGATCTGCGAGACGACGGCCAAGGACCTGCGGGCCCGCTGGAGCGATCTCCTGTCGGGCGGCGGCCTCGGCGCCAAGGTGCCCGAGGCGGTGCCGGGGCATCCCGACGAGACCGCGCGGGAGGAACTGCGCCACGGTCTTGAGAAGCTGACGGCCGAACAGCGTTCCAACGCGGTCTTCTACGCCGGTCCCAAGGGCATATTGGGTATGGGCACCCGGTGGGGCAGCTGGACGCTCGCGGAGGACCTGGTTCCTAAAGAGGCCGGCAAGGAGATCCACCAGTTCCGCAGTTACGACGTGATACGGGCGATGCACGACCAGCTGAAGATGCTGGAGCGCGGCCCGCTCAACTCCGGTGGTTTTCCCAAGCCCGAGGTGAAGCACTGGATCGTTCGGCCGGTCGCCGAGAACGCCGGATCGGTCAGCAGGCCGGAGGGCCAGGACGTCGAGACGTACCAGGTCAAGCCGCACGAGATACAGCGGATCTGCAACCACCAGCAGTTCGGCGCGGGTGACCGGCACTATCTGGGCGTGCAGTTCGTGCTGTGGGACGGCCAGTTGGTCATCACGATGATGATCACGGTGACGGTCCTGCACGAGACACTGCGTATCGAGGTGACGGGTCACGCGCTGGGGCCGGTGAACGGCATCTTCTTCTCGAAGCCCTCGCCCAAGACGGTCACGACGGCCAAGACGGTCCGCTTCTGGGAGACCAGGACGCGCAACCTGCCGCTGGTGGAGGCGAAGGAGGCGGTGCGGCTGGCGGTGCGCGCCCCGTTCACCTGGTATCCGCCGATCCTCGACTTCCTCGGCGGAAAGCTGTCGCTGCCCGAGCCGTTCGGTCTGCGGCACGTCTGGGCGGACAAGCCGTGGCGCCACCGCTTCATGGCCGACGACGCGATGCGCGCGGCGACGCCGGTGCTGCGGGTGGCGCACGCGGCGGCCCTGCGCGTGCTGGACGAGAACGGCGTGGACACCGCGCGCTTCGGCAGCCGCTCCTCGTCCCTCAGCGGCGCGGTCCAGGACCCGACACCGAAGAAGGCCGACGTGTACGACGCGTAGTGAGGGGGCCTGATCGGAGCGACAGGCCCTACGCGTCGCCCTTCGGCCACGCGTCGGCGAGCATCACCCGGGTGTCGGCGAGGAGTTGGGGCAGCACCCGGGTGCGGGCGATGACCGGCATGAAGTTGGCGTCGCCGCCCCAGCGGGGCACGACGTGCTGGTGCAGATGGGCGGCGATGCCGGCGCCGGCCACAGTGCCCTGGTTCATACCGATGTTGAAGCCGTGCGCCCCGGAGGCCGTACGCAGCGCGGTCATCGCCTGCTTGGTGAAGAGGGCCAGTTCGGCGGTCTCGGCGTCGTCGAGCTCCGTGTAGTCGGCGACGTGCCGGAACGGTACGACCAGGAGATGGCCGCCGTTGTACGGATACAGGTTCAGCACCGCGTAGACCGACTCGCCGCGGGCGATGACGAGCCCGTCCTCGTCCGACTTGAGCGGGATGGAGCAGAAGGGACAGCCCTCGCCGGCGTCCGGGCCGGTGGGCTTGTTCTCGCCCTGGATGTAGGCCATCCGGTGGGGCGTCCACAGGCGCTGGAACGCGTCCGGGCTGCCCACTCCGATCTGCTGCTCCGGCTCACTCGTCATGCTGTGCAGCATATGACTTCGGCCCGGTGACGCGTGTCGCCGGGCCTGCCCCGTACACACTGCGGCCATGCTGGCGCGATGCATGTCCGGAACCGAGCGAACCGCCTGCGTGACTGGGAGCGGCGCGCCGAACTGCCCCTGCTCATCGCCTCGCTGCTCTTCCTCGCCTGTTACGCGGTGCTGGTGCTGAACCACAGCCGCGATCCGCTCCTCGGCGATGTCGCGCTGAGTGTCCTGTTCGCCGTCTGGGCGCTGTTCGCGGGTGACTACGCGGTACGTCTGGTGCTGAGCGGCCAGGGTGCCCGCTTCGTCACGAAGCACTGGCTCGACACGGTCGTCCTTCTGCTGCCGCTGCTGCGCCCGGTGCGGATCGTGAGCACGTACGTGACGCTCCAGCGCCGCCGTGACCAGCCGCGGCTGAGCCTGTACGGGCGGGTGATGTCGTACGCGGGTGTGACGGCCGTGCTGCTCAGCTTCGCCTGCGCGCTCGCGGTCTACCAGCAGGAGCGCGGTGCGCCCGGGGCCACCATCCGGACCTTCGGGGACTCGGTGTGGTGGGCCTGCTCGGCGATCACCACGGTCGGGTACGGCGATGTCACCCCGGTGACGCCGCTGGGCCGGCTGTTCGCGGTCTTTCTGATGGTCTGCGGTCTGGCGCTGCTGGGGGCGGTGACGGGTTCGTTCTCGTCGTGGCTGATCCAGGTCTTCGGCCGGGAGGACCTGGCGAGGACGGCGGACCAGGGCCCCCCGGGGGGCCGGGGAGAGGGCGCTGAACGGCCTCCGGAGGGCTGATGTCTCCCGGAGGCCCTAGGCCCTGTCCGGTGGATCTTCAAGGGCCCGGAACGCCCGGCACGGCACCTCGCCGCGTTGCCGAAATGCCCACAGGAAACCACCCTGCGGGCACTTCGGCGCCTTGCGATGCACCGCACCAGACGCCCCGGGCTATCCGCGAAGATCCACCGGACAGGACCTAGCGGTCCCGCCGCGTCGTCTCAGACCTGTACGCGGCGCTCCACGACGTCCAGCAGCTCCGCGAGCGCCTCGTCGGCCGGGATGCCGTTCTTCTGCGTGCCGTCCCGGTAGCGGAAGGACACCGCGCCGTTGGCGACGTCCTCGTCACCAACGATGATCATGAACGGCGTCTTGGCCTTCTGGTGGTTGCGGATCTTCTTCTGCATGCGGTCCGCCGACGCGTCCACCTCGACGCGCAGCCCCTTGGCCTTCGCCCGCTCGGCGAACTCCTGGAGGTAGGGCACATGCGCGTCGCCGACCGGGATGCCGACCGCCTGGACGGGCGCCAGCCAGGCCGGGAACGCGCCCGCGTAGTGCTCCAGGAGCACGGCGAAGAAACGCTCGATCGAGCCGAAGAGCGCCCGGTGGATCATGACCGGCTGCTGCTTGGTGCCGTCGGACGCGGTGTACTCCAGCTCGAACCGCTTCGGCTGCTGGAAGTCGACCTGGATGGTCGACATCTGCCAGGACCTGCCGATGGCGTCCTTGGCCTGGACGGAGATCTTGGGCCCGTAGTACGCGGCGCCGCCCGGGTCGGGGACGAGCGGCAGCCCCTGCTTGTCCGCTGCCTGCTGGAGCGCCGCCGTGGCCTCCTCCCACTCCGCGTCCTCGCCCATGAACTTGTCCGAATCCGGGTCCCGGGTGGACAGTTCGAGCTCGAACTCGGACAGGCCGTAGTCGCGCAGCAGCTCCAGGACGAAGGTGAGCAGGGAGTCCAGCTCCTGCGGCATCTCCTCCTTGGTGCAGTAGATGTGCGCGTCGTCCTGGGTGAAGCCGCGGGAGCGGGTGAGGCCGTGCACGACACCGGACTTCTCGTAGCGGTAGACCGTGCCGAACTCGAACAGGCGCAGCGGCAGCTCGCGGTAGGACCGCCCGCGCGCCTTGAAGATCAGATTGTGCATCGGGCAGTTCATGGCCTTGAGGTAGTAGTCCTGGCCGTCGAACTCCATGGGCGGGAACATGCCGTCCGCGTAGTGCGGCAGGTGCCCGGAGGTCTCGAAGAGCTTCTTCTTCGAGATGTGCGGGGTGTTGACGAACTCGTACCCGGACACCTCGTGACGGTGGCGTGAGTACTGCTCCATCTCCTTGCGGATCACCCCGCCCTTGGGGTGGAAGACCGCGAGACCGGAGCCCAGCTCGTCGGGGAAGGAGAACAGGTCCAGCTCACTGCCCAGCCTGCGGTGGTCGCGGCGCTCGGCCTCGGCGAGGAAGTCGAGGTGGGCCTTGAGCTCTTCCTTGGACGGCCACGCGGTGCCGTAGATCCGCTGGAGCTGCGGGTTCTTCTCGCTGCCGCGCCAGTAGGCGGCGGCGGAGCGCATCAGCTTGAAGGCCGGGATGTTACGGGTGGTGGGCAGGTGCGGGCCCCGGCACAGGTCCTTCCAGCACAGCTCACCGGTCTTGGCGTCGAGGTTGTCGTAGATCGTCAGCTCACCGGCGCCGACCTCGGCGGACGCGCCCTCGGCGGCGTCCGCGGCCTTGCCCTTGAGCCCGATCAGCTCGATCTTGTACGGCTCGCCGGCCAGCTCCACGCGCGCGTCCTCGTCGGTGGTGACCCGCCGGGAGAACCGCTGGCCGCGCTTCTGGATCTCCTGCATCTTCTTCTCGACGGCCTTGATGTCGTCGGGGGTGAAGGGCTCGGCGACATCGAAGTCGTAGTAGAAGCCGTCCTTGATCGGCGGACCGATACCCAGCTTGGCCTCGGGGAACAGCTCCTGCACGGCCTGCGCCATGACATGCGCGGTGGAGTGGCGCAGGATGTTCAGGCCGTCCTCGGAGGAGATCTCCACGGGCTCGACGGTCTCGCCGTCGGCGACCTCGCAGGAAAGGTCCTTCAGCTCGCCGCCCACCCGGGCGGCGACCACGGTGCGCTCGCCGGGGAAGAGGTCGGCCGCCGTAGTGCCCGTCGTCACCACGCGCTCTTCCCGCTCGGAATCGCGTTCGATGGTCACGCGGACATCTGACACCGGTCTCTCCTGACTCACGGGGTGCGCAGGCTCGTTTCCGTACGCGACGGGAATCGTACCGAGCCCGAGGGGTCACTCGCTAAACGCTTCAATTGTGCCGCCATCTCCGGCGTACGCCGCAAAGGGTGCGGGTATGACCGATTCGGGCGGTCGGCCGGATGCCATCTGCCACGCGTGCGCGAGGAGTTCGGGGATGACGCACTGGTACGAGGGCCCCCTGGCCGCATTCGACATCGAGACGACGGGCACCGACGCCGAGGAGGACCGGATCGTCTCGGCCGCCCTCGTCGTCCAGGACATATCGGGCTCCCGGGCCCGGGTCACCCGCTGGCTGGTCAACCCGGGGATCCCGGTGCCGGTCGAGGCGACCGAAGTGCACGGGCTCACCGACGCGTTGGTCCAGCGCACGGGCCGCTGGCCGGCTCCGGTGATCGAGGAGGTCGGGCGGGGACTCGCCGAGCAGTGCATGGCGGGCCGGCCGCTGGTGGTGATGAACGCGCCGTTCGGTCTGACACTGCTCGACCGCGAGATGCGGCGCCACCGCGGCTCGTCCATGGCGCGGTATCTGGAGAACGCGCCGTTCTGCGTCCTGGACCCGGGCGTGCTCGACCGGCATCTCGATCCGTTCCGCAAGGGCCGGCGGCGGCTGATCGACCTCTGTTCGCTGTACGGGGTGATGCTGGACGGTTCGCACGACGCCGCGGCCGACGCGGTGGCGGCGCTGGAGGTGGTCCGGTCGGTGGGGCGCCGGTTCGCCACGACGACACAGCAGCTCACCGCGGCCCAGTTGCACGCCCGGCAGGCCTCCTGGCACGCGGCGCAGTCACGCGGCCGGCCGGAGTGGTTCGCGCGGGGCGGTTCACGTGCGGCAGCCGGCCCGGCGTGGCCGCTGCGGCCCCAAATACCGGTGGTGGCCTGACCGTTCGGGGGTCCGCGCGGGGGGCGGGTGCCGGGGCGGGTCCGAGGCACGTCCGACAACAGCGAGGCCGGTCCGTCAGCGACGGACCGGCCTTTCCCGGTGGGCGATACTGGGTTCGAACCAGTGACCTCTTCGGTGTGAACGAAGCGCTCTCCCACTGAGCTAATCGCCCGGGAACGGACTGAACCATACAGGTCTCGCCGGGTTTCGTTCAAACGGTATGACGGCCCGCCAAGGGCTGTCCCGTAATCCCCGGTGGATCAGCGCGCGGCGTCGGATGCGGTGCATCGCAAGGCGGAGGGTCGTCCTCATACTGGGCGTATTCGGGCGATCCGACAACGCGGCGAGGTGCCGTAGCTGTCGTCGCGCGCCCGCCGGGGATTACAGGACAGCCCTGAGGACCTTCCGCAGCCCCCGCCGCCCCGCCCGCATCATCAGCGCGTGATTGGCGAGGAAGAAGGGCCGGCCGGGCACGGCGAGGCGCCGCAGCAGCGGCTTGTTGACGTCGACCTCCTGCTCGTACAGGGCGCGGGTGCCGCTGCCCCGTGCGCTCAGGGTCCAGCGCGCCCAGCCTTCGAGATCGCCCGTCATCGCGATTTCGAGGACGCGGGCACGCGGGTCGTTCCTGCTCTCGCGGGCGTGGACGAAGAGGTCGTACGGAATCAGCGACCGGAACCGGGCCGTCCCGCCGCGCTCGTCGACGGGGATCACCTCCCGGACCTGGGGCCACCAGTCGGGATACTCACCGGCCCGTTCCAGCACGCCGAACACGGTGTCCGGGGCGGCGTCGAGATCCCAGACGCTGCGGAAGCGGTAGTGATGCCAGTCCATGCGCCAAGTGTGCGCGCCCGGGGGTCAGGTGCGCGCTCCCGGACGGGTACTCAGACACGTATCTGAGTACGAGAGCCGATGGCCCGTGCTGTGGCCCGGACCACACTCCAGGCCATGGAGAACCTTCCGCGACCGGCCGA
The DNA here is from genome assembly GCF_042714995.1 of Streptomyces sp. NPDC058665. NCBI lineage: Bacteria > Bacillati > Actinomycetota > Actinomycetes > Kitasatosporales > Streptomycetaceae > Streptomyces > Streptomyces sp. NPDC058665. The sequence continues at coordinate 44,927 of NZ_JBHXRX010000050.1, read as the reverse complement.
GGAACTCGCGGTCCTCGATCGCGAGCTGGCCCGAATCGAGGCACGCAGAGCGCAGTTGCTCGCCCGCAGGTCCTATCTGCTGACGCTGCTGACAGCGGTGGCACCACCGGCACGGCCGGTCCCGGCGGCGCGGCCCGCCGCCCGGACGCCCGAGACGTCCCCGCCGAGCGTGCAGAACGCGCTGCTCGCCCTGGGCGGTGTCCTGCTGACCGTCGCGGCCGTCGCCTTCACCGTGGTCAGCTGGGGCTCGATGGGTATCGGCGGCCGGTCCGTCGTGCTGGGCACCGTCACCCTGGCCGCGCTCGTCACCCCGGCCCTTCTGCTGCGCCGCTCCCTGGCCGCGACCGCCGAAGCCGTCGGCGCGCTGGCGCTGGTCCTGACGGTCCTCGACGCCTACGCGCTGAACCGCGCCGCGATGCCCGACGCGGATCCCCTCGGCTACACGGCCACCGCGTGCGCTGTACTGGCCGCGCTCTGGGCGGCGTACGGACTGCTGGCCGACGGGCTGCGTACGCCGCTGCCCGCCGCGGTCCTCACCGCCCAACTCCCCCTGCCGCTCTGGGCGCTGGCCGCCGGCGCGAGCGAACTCACCCTCGCGTGGGCGCTGCTGGCGACCGCCGCCGCCGACGTGGCGGTCGTGCTGTGGACCAAACCCTCGCCCGCCAGGTCGATCGCGGGCGTCACCGCGTGGGTGACCGGCGGCTGGGCGCTGCTGATGGCGGTCGCGCTCTCGGTGACCGCCGACACCCCGCTCGACGCCGCCCGGCCCGGCCTGCTGCTGCTCGCCGGGGCCGGTCTGGGTCTCTTCGCCGCCGTGCGCGTGCCGGATGTCTCGTTCGCCGGTGGCCTGGTGGCCGGTCTGGCCGCCGTCGCCGCGACGGGCGGTCTGCCGCGCCCCTCCGTGCCGCTCGGCTGGGCCGTCGTCGGGTATCTGCTGTGCGGCGCGGCCCTGTTGACGGCCGTACGGGCTCCGCTGCCCCGCATGGCGGTGCGCGGGCTGTGCGCCGCGGCCGGAACTGTCGTGGCCGGTGCCGTCCTGTGGACGCTGCCATCGGTGGCCTTGACGGTGCTCGGCCCGGCGTCCCTGGCGGAGGGCATCTGGTCGGGCTCGCCGGGCAGCGCGCGACAGACGCTCGGAACGGATCCGGGGTGGTCCGCGATGGCCACGGCGCCGCTGGTGCTGCTGATCGCCGCCGGCCTCCTCGCCGTCGCGTACCGCCATCTGCCCGCCTCCGTACGACCCGCCGCGCTCGGCGGTGCGACGGCGCTCGCCTGGGCCGCGCTGCTGGTGCTTCCCGGGGCGCTGGACCTCGGGTACGCGGCGGCGGTGGCGACTCATCTCGCGCTGACGGCGGGCGCGTTGGGGCTCGCGGTGCGCCCGCGTCCGCAGGCCGCGCGGTCGGCGGTCCCGACGACGGCCGTGGTCTGCGCACTGACCGGCGCGGCGAGTGTCTCGCTGCTGGCCCTGGCCACGGAGCCGGCCACGCTGATCACCCTCGGGGTGCTGCTCGCCCTGCTCTGCGGTGGCGCGGTGGCTCTGAACCCGGCCGTGACCGAAGCCGACAAGGACACCGGCACCGCCACCGCCCGCGCCGCCTTCCCGGCGCGGTCCTTCCAGGCGCTCCTCGCCTGCGTCGCCGTCGCGACGGCCGTCGCGCTGCTGTGCGCGCTCTCCGCGTCCGCCGGGCTGCCGCGCGAGCGCACCGCGCTGGTCGTCCTCGCCGTGCCCGCCGCTGTCGCGCTGCTCGCCGCGCGCCTGCGCGGGCGTCCGGTGGCCCTGCCGATGGAGCTGACGTCGGCCGGGGCCGGTCCCCTCGCGGTCGTCCTCGCCACCGGCCACCCGGAGACCACCGCCCTCGTGCTCGCCCTCTGCGGGGTCGTGGCCGCGGGCACCGCGCTGCGCCCGGACCGCCGCCCGGCGGCCGGGTATCTCGCGGCGGCGCTGTTCGTGCTGGCCACGTGGGTGCGGCTGTACGCCTCCGACGTGTCGACCCCCGAGGCGTACACCCTCCCGGCGACCGTCCCCGCGCTCGTCGTGGGCTTCCTGCGGCGCCGGGGCGACCTGGAGGCGTCGTCCTGGACGGCGTACGGCCCCGGCCTCGCGGCGACGCTCCTGCCGAGCCTCGCCGCCGCCTGGGGCGACACGCACTGGCTCCGCCCGCTGGCGCTGGGCGTCGCCGCGCTCGCGGTCACCCTCGTCGGCGCCCGGCTGAGGCTCCAGGCGCTGCTGGTCATCGGCGGCGGCGTGCTCGCCCTGGACACGCTGCACGAGCTGGCGCCCTACGTCGTCCAGGCCGTCGGCGCCCTGCCCCGCTGGCTGCCGCCCGCGCTCGCCGGACTGCTGCTCCTGGCGCTGGGCGCGACGTACGAACGGCGCCTGCACGACGCCAGACGGCTGCGGCGGTCGCTGGGCCGGATGCGCTGAGGGCGGGCGACCGGTCAGGGCCCGGAGCAGATACGGAAACGGCCGATGCCCCGGAGACGGTGAAGTCTCCGGGGCATCGGATCCGGGTGGGCGATACTGGGTTCGAACCAGTGACCTCTTCGGTGTGAACGAAGCGCTCTCCCACTGAGCTAATCGCCCGGACGCAGGGCAAACATTACCCCATGCCAGTGCCTCCCCCGGACCGCTTCCAGGTCACTGGTCGATCTTCCAGGGCATGACGAATCCGAACTTCCACAGGTAAATGCCGGCCAGTACGGCCATGATCACCAGACCGACGGTCGTCAGGATGATGTTGCGCCGGCGCACCTTGGGATCGAGCGCTTTCTGCGCCGCCTCGGTGACCTTGCGCCGCGTCCATCTGAGCACCAGTTGTGCCCAGACGAATTCGGTCGCCCAGATCGCCATACCGCCGAAGATTATGAGCCACCCGGGACCGGGCAGCGGCAGCAGCACGACACCCACGCCGACCACCGCGAGCCCGACGACGAATACGCCGACCTGCCAGCTCATATGGAGCGTCTTCGAACCCTTGATAAAGCCCGGAGCGCGGGAGCCAAGCACTCGCTCCGGCGGCTCCTCGGTCAATTCCCCCGTGGATTTCACTGTCGTCGGTACGACGACATCCCCCCGCTCGTCACTCTCCGCATGCATGACTCCCAACCTACCGGACGCCGAGTCGTCACCGGAATGGCGGCATAAGTCGAAGTTAGGCACCGCTGTACGAGCTACCTGAAGGATCACAAAACAGACAGAGGGGTTTACAACGGCACCGTAGGTGGCATGTCGATTTCGCCGACGTGCGAATCCCCGAGCGCACACTGAGCGAAAGGCCCTGGCGCTTATGAACACCACGGTCAGCTGCGAGCTGCACCTGCGCCTCGTTGTATCGAGCGAGTCCTCACTGCCTGTACCCGCGGGCCTGCGGTATGACACGGCCGATCCCTATGCCGTGCACGCCACCTTCCACACCGGAGCCGAGGAGACGGTCGAGTGGGTGTTCGCCCGCGACCTTCTGGCCGAGGGGCTGTACCGGCCCACCGGCACCGGCGACGTCCGAGTCTGGCCCTCCCGCAGCCAGGGCCAGGGAGTCGTCTGCATCGCACTCAGCTCCCCTGAAGGAGAAGCCCTGCTGGAGGCCCCGGCGCGAGCCCTGGAATCCTTCCTCAAGCGAACCGATGCCGCGGTGCCACCCGGCACCGAGCATCGCCACTTCGACCTCGACACCGAGTTGTCTCACATCCTGGCGGACAGCTGAGCCAGGCCGACAGCTGCTCGGCGCCGTCCGACTCGGGGAGACGGCGCCGCGCGGACAACCGAATACGGGCGAACGACGACGCCGTCGCCGCGGAATCCACCGCGGCGACGGCGTCGCCGCGCTCCGGCCCGGAACCGCCGGACAGGACCTGGGCCAAGGCCGTGTCTTCAAAGTCCCGCCTGGCCCGCGACGCCTGGCACGGCACCTCGCCGCGTTGTCGGAGTCGTGCGAGTACGCCCAGTACGAGCACCATCCTCCGCCTTGCGATGCACCGCACCAGACGCCGCAGGCCCCGCCTTGCAGGCGGACGACGCTACTTCGAAGACACGGCCTAGGATCTGCGGAACCCCGCGGGCACCGGCCCGCGGCAGGCCCGGGAGCGAATCGTGCAGGTCCCTCACGACACCCGCAACGCCCTTGAGACCGTCGTCAGTCTCGTGAACACCGTCCCCGAGGCCGACGGCACGGACGGGCTCGCCGATGTCGAGGCCCTGTACGGCTTCGCACAGGCCCATCGGATGAGCGGCGTCGGTGACCTCGGCCCCCGTGATCTGCGGGCCGTACACGACGTACGTGCGCGCTTCACCGAGGTCTTCGCGGCGGACGGTCCCCGCCAGGCGTCCCGGCTGCTCAACGAGCTGGTGGCCGCCGCAGGGACGACCCCGCAGCTGACGGACCACGACGGCTACGACTGGCACGTGCACTACTTCGCGCCGGACGCGTCGATGGCCGACCATCTGGCCGCCGACTGCGGCATGGCGCTCGCGTTCATCGTGGTGGCGGGCGAACAGGAGCGGCTGCGGCGCTGCGAGGCGCCGGACTGCGGGCACGCCTTCGTCGACCTGTCGCGCAACCGCTCCCGCCGTTACTGCGACAGCCGCACCTGCGGCAACAGGCTGCATGTGGCGGCCTACCGCGCACGCCGCAAAGAAGCGGCCGGCTGAGCGTCACAGCAGGAACAGATCATGGATCGCCGCCATCAGCAGCAGGGTGCCGATCACCGTCAGAAAGATCATCAACGGCGGCTGGGAGAGCGCGAAGAGGCAACCGCGCGGCTCTTCGGTGGGTGCGGGGGTTCGGCCCCGTGAGGTATCGAGCATCGCGGGGTGATCATGACGCAGCCGAAGGTCAGCCGGACAACCAACACGCGTCCCGGTGAGGCGAGTTCGTCAGATTCCCGGTAAACGTCCAACCTCTGAGACGGTCGGGCCGCCGGAAGGGCTTCCGGTCAGATGCCGTGCTTCTTGAGGATGGCCTCGACATCGCTGAAGTCGTCACCGGGATCGGTGCCGCCGGACTTCTTCGCCTTGGCCGGCCGCGGCTCCGCCGCAGGGGCGGTGGACGCGCCGAGCGAGGGCGCGGACGCCGCGGGCGCTACCGCGTCACGCTGCGCCGCCCTGGCCGCGGCCTTGCGTTCCCTACGGCTGCCGACACCGGCGCGCCGCTCCACCATCCGTGTCGTCACGAACAGCAGCCACGAGAATCCGAGGAGTCCGACACCCACCCAGGCGGTCGGGCTGAACGCCTTGTCGGCGAGCCACTGGACCACCCCGGTCATCACGAGCGCGACGGGCACCAGCGAGTACGCCGCGATCCTGGTCGCCGCCAGGAAACGCTTGCGGTAGGCGGTGATCGCCGCGATGCCGAGGCCGGCAGCGGACACCGCGGAACAAATGGTCTCGGCAATCATCCGGTCCTCCAGGCGTTCGGGCCGTCGTGGGTCGTGGTCGGCTCCCTTCCATCCTGCACCCCCCGACGGGGTACGGGCCACGGTGCGGAGCCACCTCAGGGAGATCTCCGGGATCCGCCTCCTCCCCAGGTCCCGGTCGGGAGCGGGCACCGGGACCTGGAAGACTGGCCACATGAGTGACTCCCCCATCGCCGGCCCCGTCCAGCTCGACGTCTGGTGCGAGCTGGAGTGCGCCGACTGCCACACCGCCCTCGCGGACCTGCACGCGCTGCGTGCGCGCTACGGCGACCGGCTGGACATCCGCCTGCGGCACTTCCCCCTGGAGAAGCACCGCCACGCGTTCGCCGCGGCCCAGGCGGCCGAGGAGGCGGTGGAACAGGGCCAGGGCTGGCCCTACGCCGAGGCGGTCCTGGCCCGCCACCAGGAACTGGCCACCCGGGGCGAGCCGCTGCTGGTCGAGATCGCCCGCGAACTGCGCCTGGACGACGAGGAGTTCGACACCGCACTGATCGACGGCCGCCACACCCTGATCGTCGACGCGGACCAGGCCGAGGGCAAGGCGATCGGTGTGACGGGCACCCCCACGTACGTGATCGGCGGCGAACGCCTCGACGGCGGCAAGAGCCAGGAAGGACTCCGCGAACGCATCGAGGAAATCGCGGACCGCCTGCTCGCGAAGGAATGACACCCGCTCTCCTGAAGCGGGTGTCGCAGGTTGGCGTTCAGAGCAGTGGTTTGAACATGTTGTGGTGCGTGGTGACGTACCCCAGGGACTCGTAGAGGCCGATCGCCGGGGTGTTTCCCGCGAAGACGTGCAGGCCCACCGTGGGCGTGCCCCTGTCGTGGGCGATTCGTTCCGCCTGGAGCATCAGGGCGCGGCCGTAGCCGTTGCCGCGCAGGGTGTCGGGGACCTCCACCGCGAATACGTAGGGGATGACCACCCCGGGGTCGATCTCGCGGCTGCCTACCCAGATGTCGCCGACCACGGCTCCGTCGTGGACCAGGACCTCGATCGAGGTGGCCGGGGTGGACAGGCCGGCGGGCAGGAGGTGGTGGCGGCTGGACTCCGCCTTGGCCTGGGCCTGGGACGGTGGCAGGCCGCGGTCGATCCAGCTCTGGCGGAAGCCGTCGAACGAATGCTCCTGCCAGGTCTCGTACTCCTTCTCGTCCATCGGTCTGCCGACCAGTCCTGGCGGCAGGGCCGGGGGCTCCTGGCCGAGGTCCTTGAGCATGTTCCGGCTGCGCTCCGTGTGGCCCAGGTTCGCCAGCAGCGGCAGCAGGCCGTCGGCCTCGGCCGGGACGGAGGCGACCACCTGGCCGCAGCCCCAGCCGCGGAGCACCTCCTCGGCGGCCAGCGCGGCGATCGTGCCGCGACCGCGGCGCCGGTCGCCCTCGTCGATCCGCAGTTGGCGCAGAACACCGGCCGGGGTGCCGAAGGCACCGTCCATGGCGAGTTCGATCACGCCGACGGGACGGCTGTTGTCACACACCTCGTAGCTGCGTGACTTCATGCCGTCATCGGTCTGCTGAAGCGGCCCGGTCGGCCGCAGAGTCGTGGTCATCAGGGGAGTTGTACCCATCCGGCGGGCACGCGTCATCAAGTTTTACGGATCCAGGTCGCTCGCCGCGCGCTCGTCGAAGACACGCATGGCCTTGGCGGTGACGGGGCCGGGGGCGCCGGGCAGTTCGCGGCCGTCGACGCGGTGGACGGCCTGGACGTCGCGCAGCGACGACGTCACGAAGATCTCGTCGGCACGGTCCAGCACGTCGAACGGCATCCGCGTCTCGTGCGCTCCGCACCACTCCACCGCCAGCGCCCGCGTGATGCCGGCCAGACAGCCCGAGGAGACGGGCGGGGTGTGCAGCTGCCCGTCCAGGACGACGAACACGTTGGAGCCCGTGCCCTCGCACAGGTCTCCGACGGTGTTGGCGAACAGCGCCTCGGAGGCGTCCTGTTCACGGGCCCGCGCGAGGGCGACGACGTTCTCGGCGTACGACGTGGTCTTGAGCCCGGTCACCGCGCCGCGTTCGTTGCGCGTCCAGGGGACGGTGATCACGGCGGTGGTGTCCGGGCGGCGCGTCGTCTCCCCGACGGCCACGACCAGCGTCGGGCCGGTGTCGCCGCGGTCGGAGCCGAGCGGTGAGAGACCGCCGGTGTACGTGATGCGCAGCCGGCCCATCGGGACGGGGTTGGCGTCCAGGACCGCGGCGCACGCGGCGCGCACCTCGTCGTGGTCGGGATCGGGCAGGCCGAGACCGCGCGCCGAGCGGGTCAGCCGGTCCAGGTGCCGGGTGAGCGCGAAGGTCCGGCCCTGGACGGTCTTCACCGTCTCGAAGATTCCGTCGCCCACCGTCAGCCCGTGGTCGAGCACGGACACCTGTGCGGCATCGGCCGCCCGCAGTCCGCCGTTGACCCAGATCATCATCTAGCCGGTCCTTCCCGTCGCCTCGTACACCTCCGACGCTACCGCCAGCAGCCGCGAAGCCTTGAGCTCCGTCTCCTGCCATTCCCGCTCGGGGTCGGACCCCCACGTGATGCCCGCGCCGGTGCCGAAGCGCAGGACGGGCCCGCGCAGCGGGTCACGTTCCACCCAGAACGTTCGTATCCCGACGGCGAGTTCGGCCGTGCCGCGGTCGGCGTCCACCCAGCCGACTGCACCGCAGTACGGCCCGCGCGGGGCGGTCTCCAGCTCCTCGATGATCTTCAAAGCGCTGGATTTCGGCGCGCCGGTGACCGACCCGGGCGGGAATGTCGCGGCCAGCAGCTCCGGCCAGCCCGCGCCGTCGGCGAGTTCGCCGCGTACCGACGACACGAGGTGGACGAGGCCGGGGTGGGGCTCGACGACGCAGAGGGCGGGCACGGTCACCGATCCGGTGGCACAGACACGGCCCAGGTCGTTGCGGACGAGGTCCACGATCATCACGTTCTCGGCGTGGTCCTTCTCCAGCAGGTCGGCGGCGGTCCGGCCGGTGCCCTTGATCGGCCCGGACTCCACCGTGCGGCCGGTGCGCCGCAGATAGAGCTCCGGGGACGCGGTGGCGATCTCCACGCCGTGCGCGGGAAGCCGGATCGTGCCGGCGTACGGGGCGGGGTTGCCGCGCGCCAGAAGGGCGGTCAGCGCGTCGACGTCGGCCGCGGCCGGGTCGGGCAGCGGCGCCGTCAGGACCCGGCAGAGGTTCGCCTGGTACACCTCGCCGGCCGCGATGAGTTCACGCACGCGCCGTACGCCGGAGACGTACGCGGCCCGGTCGAGCGACGACGTCCAGTCGCCCGGCGCGGGGCCCTGCCACTGCCCCGGCACGGGCGGCGGCACCGGCTCGCGGCGGACGTCGCCGAACCGGGCGCAGGTCAGGCGGCCTTCGAAGTCCATGGCGACGGCCCAGAAGCCGGTGGAGTCCAGGGCTTCCGGGTCGCGGGTGACATCGCGCAGATCGGTGGCGAGGAGATCACCGAATCGGGCCAGCGGAGGAAGGTCGTGCACGATGGTGAGTCTAGGGCGGCTCGTCCGGCGGACCGCGAACGTGTCACGACGGCGTCGTGAAGGTGCCGCAGCGTGAACGCACGGCAGCACGCTGCACAAACGCGTTTTTGTACTGGCCCCGTAATCCGCTAGAGTTCACCACGTCGCCGGGCCGCGCAGTAGGGGCCGGGAAACGGCACGCGGACGTAGCTCAGTTGGTAGAGCGCAACCTTGCCAAGGTTGAGGTCGCCAGTTCGAACCTGGTCGTCCGCTCGATATGGGGGATCCTCATCCCGCCCCCGTACTCCTGGTGGAGTGGCCGAGAGGCGAGGCAACGGCCTGCAAAGCCGTCTACACGGGTTCAAATCCCGTCTCCACCTCCAAGGACGATTAGCTCAGCGGGAGAGCGCTTCCCTGACACGGAAGAGGTCACTGGTTCAATCCCAGTATCGTCCACTGGATCCATCTGGATTCCCGCGCGATTAGCTCAGCGGGAGAGCGCTTCCCTGACACGGAAGAGGTCACTGGTTCAATCCCAGTATCGCGCACGCAGTACACGCGGGGTCACCCTGCGCGATTAGCTCAGCGGGAGAGCGCTTCCCTGACACGGAAGAGGTCACTGGTTCAATCCCAGTATCGCGCACAGCCCGAAGCCCCCGGCCTTTCCCGGCCGGGGGCTTCGTCGTGTCCGGCGCTCGCTCAGGAGGAGAAGAGCATCCGGCCGAAGCCCTTCTGACGGTGGTGCCCGCCGTGGCCGCCGTGGTGGCCGCCGTGCGGTGCGCCCCACGCGGGAGCCGGTGCCGCCGGCGGGGGGTAACCGCCGGGCGCCGCGGGCGGCGGCGGGGCCTGCTGTCCCCACTGCGCCTCAAGACGGGTGAGGGACTCCAGCTCGCCGTAGTCGAGGAAGATCCCACGGCAGCCGCTGCACTGCTCTATCTGGACACCGTTGCGGTTGTAGGTATGCATCGCTGCATGACACTTGGGGCACTGCATGGATCGGCTCAGCTCCTCGCCGTTCGGTCGGCATCGCCGGAATGCCTCCCGGCGACGGTCCGTTCACCTTACGACGAGGGCCCTGGCGTCAACTCCGTTGGGAGTGTGGCAATTCGGGCACAGCTCTCGATCATCGTCTCCTCCACCTCGTCCAGGTCACGGCCCTGCTCGGCCGACTTGGCGAGGGCCAGGGCGGCGGTCTGGACGGTGAGGACGCGGGCGGGGATGTCGAGCCGGGGCCAGGGGTCGCCATCGGGCGGTACGGCGGGGCCGCCCGCCGACCGGTAGGCGCCGAGGAAGCGCCGCCACTCGTCGGGGGCCAGCAGTCCGGCGGCGTACCAGGCGGCCGGGCGGGCCAAGTCCCAGGCGGCGTCGCCGAGTCCGAGGTCGTCCACGTCGATCAGCAGCCAGGGGCCGTCCGGTACGGGGTGCCGTACGAGCTGGCCGAGGTGCAGGTCCCCGTGGCAGAGCGAGCCGCCCTCGGGGGCGGGCGCCTCGTCCCTGGCCCAGGCTGGCAGCCCCGCCCAGGCACGCTCCACGTCGGCGCCGGCCGGGTGGCGTGCCGCGGTTCGCATCCGGGAGATGGCCTGGGCGGCCTTGAGGGGACCGCGCGTGGGCGGGACGGCCAACGCGAGAGCGGCGGGCGCCACCGCGTGCAGCCGGGCCAGCAGCGTCGCCGCCGCCTCCCAGGGCGCGTCGTCGGGGCGGTCGGGGTCGACGGGGGCGCCGTAGGGCCAGGCGGTGACGGGCCGGCCGGCGATCCGCGGGGTGGCCGCCGGGAGCGGGGCCAGCAGGATGCCCGTGAGCAGCGGATGAGCGGCGACGGCGAGCCGCGCGCGGTGGCCTGCCGGGTCTGTCGCGGGCGCGTGCGCCTTGGCGACGGCGGACTCGTGCCGTACGACGGTGGCGTCCGGCCGGTCGGCCAGGACGGTCTCGGCGCCCCCGCAGGCCCGACAGGGCCCCTGGGATACGGCGGCGAGGGCCGCGTCCGGGTGGGCGGCGTGACGGGCGGCGGCGGTGAGCGCGCGGACGACGGAGGGGGCGGGACCCGTGGTGCCGGTCGCGGATGTGGTCACGGTGGTGTCTGTCCCCCGGTGCGGTGTGTTCCAGCCGGGCAGCTTACGCCGGGGACCCTTCGGCGGGGGATCCCCCGGGCGGTCCGGAACGGGTCCGGACAGCGCGATGGCCGGTCAGCTCCCCAGCTGACCGGCCAAACGCTGCCGTCCGCCGCACCCCCGTCCCCACGGGGTTGTTGGCCGGATGTCTACGATTCGGGCCGCTCTCCCGAACCTGGGGCGCCGCTCAGCGCCCCAGCATCACGCCCACGGACGACGCTTGTGTGACCACTGCTTCCCAGCCGCCGAAGACGACGACCAGCAGGGCCGCGAGAGGGAGGACCATGGCTGTGGCCACCAGGGGGTGGCGCGGACCGGAACTCCGCCCGCCGAACGCGTCGAACGCCCTGCGTCCCTGCGTGCGGGTCATCGCTCGCGATGCCGTGTCGGCCATGGTCCTTCTCCCGTCGAGTCTGGCAGCGGCGAGTGTCTGACCTCGGGGGACGAGTGCTCCACCCGCCGCTTGACAACAACATTAGGCAAGCGCCGTGCCTGGGTCGTCATGCCCGCGTACCGATTGCCGGGCCTCCCGGAGGATGACCGGTACCCCCGCCGCGTACTCCCCTGGGTGGAGAGGGGGGCTCAGGCCTTGGGGTCTTCCCTGAGGGGACGCTCCGAGAGGTCCTCCCTGGGGACCGGCTGCTCCACCAGAGCGAGTACGCGCGTGGCCATGAAGCGCGCCGTGCGCACCACCGAGCCGTTGCGGGTGACTTCACTCACTTCCACCACTCCTCGACGCACCGCCGTCTCCACCCGGCGGCCTGCCCGACTTGCCACGACTTCGTACGTACGCGTCGTGTCACCCGCGTCCACCACTATCTCCACGCGGTCACCCTTCATTGATCCAATCCCCCTTCTGCGACCGACCTTTGAGATCTCGCACGGGCCCGACGACCTTGGATCCACGGTCCCCTGACCACCTTTCAAGTTTCTCACCCAGCACTGACAATCGATCCGTCCGCGAGGGCGCGGCCTATGAGCGCCCCGGGGCGCGGGTACGTAAGCTGTGCCACGTCACACGGACGACCGGGCAGCGGGGATGGACATGGCGATGATGCGGCTCCGGCGCGAGGACCCGCGTGTCGTCGGTTCGTTCAGGCTTCACCGACGGCTGGGCCAGGGGGGCATGGGCGTCGTCTATCTGGGTTCGGACCGGCGCGGGCAGCGGGTCGCGCTGAAGGTGATCAGGCCCGATCTCGCCGAGGACCAGGAGTTCCGCTCGCGGTTCGCGCGCGAGGTCTCGGCGGCCCGGCGCATCCGCGGGGGCTGTACGGCACGGCTGGTGGCCGCCGATCTCGACGCGGACCGGCCGTGGTTCGCGACCCAGTACGTGCCGGGACCCTCGCTGCACGACAAGGTGGCCGAGGACGGGCCGCTGTCCGCCGCCGAGGTCGCCTCCGTAGGAGCGGCGCTCTCCGAGGGGTTGCTGGCCGTGCACGAGGCGGGGGTCGTCCACCGCGATCTGAAGCCGTCGAACATCCTGCTCTCCCCCAAGGGCCCGCGCATCATCGACTTCGGGATCGCCTGGGCGACCGGGGCGAGCACACTCACGCACGTCGGTACGGCGGTGGGGTCGCCCGGCTTCCTGGCGCCCGAGCAGGTGCGCGGCGCGGCGGTCACCCCGTCTACGGACGTCTTCGCGCTCGGCGCGACGCTGGCCTATGCCGCGACGGCCGACTCGCCCTTCGGGCACGGCAGTTCGGAAGTCATGCTTTACCGGGTGGTGCACGAGGAGGCGCAGTTGTACGGGGTGCCGGACGCGCTGGCGCCGCTGGTGCGGGCCTGTCTGGCGAAGGACCCCGAGGAGCGGCCGAGCACGCTCCAGCTGTCGATGCGGCTGAAGGAGATCGCGGCGCGGGAGGCGCAGGGACTGCCGGACGGACGGCCGCCCGTGCAGCGGGAGCGGAACGGGCACGACGTGGCGACGGGCCGGATTCCGGAGCGTACGGCGCGGATGCCGCAGCGTACCGAGCGGGCGGAGCGAACGGACCGGTCGGAGCGGATCGAGCGGCAGGACCGACAGGACCGTACGGACCGGTCCACCCAGGGGCGTACGGCCAACGGGCACGACTCCCGCCCGCACGGGAGCCGTGGTTCGGCGCCGCGCACGGGCGGCGGGCGTCCGCCGAGGCCCCGTGAGGGCTCGCCCCGGACCGGCTCACGGACCGGTGGCCGTCCCGGCAGCCGGCCGGGGGCCCGTACGACATCGGGCGGGCGCGGTGGACGCAGACCGGCCAATCCGCAGCTGCTGCGACAGCGGCTGATCGTCTTCGTGGTGGTGACGCTGATCGTCGCGCTGGGGATCGCGGCGGCGCAGCAGTTGTAGGCGCGGTCAGGCCCGGGGCAGCGTCAGGTAGAAGGCGACGGCCGAAGTGGCCGCCGCATTGAGGGAGTCGACGCAGGCGTCCATCGGGATGCTCACCCGCGGGTCGGCGGCGACGAGGGCACCGGAGGTCAGCCCGTCGCCCTCTGTGCCGAAGAGGAGCGCGAGTCTGTCATGACGCCGCTCGGCGAGTTCGTCGAGCGGCGGCGTCGACGCCGAGCGCCGCGGCGTTACGGAAAGCTGCGCCGAGGTGGGCGGTGTTCCAGGTCCGCTTTCCGCGCGGGACGCGTCTGTGTGAGGCCATCCCAAGTCCGTTTTCGGTCGAGCTACAGCCGGTCGGATGCACCCACGGTCTTCCCGGAGACCGGGAGCTCTCGGCCACCGCCCGGATGATCATTACCGGTGCGGAAGGATCTCGCCCGCTGACGTCGTGCACCACCCGCGGCCTGCCACTGGTTCAAGGGCTACCTGGACCTCCATGAGACGGGACTCCCGACTGGTGGTGACGAAACATCGCGCGATGAAAGCCTTTTGCGCATCATTGTTGCGCGGAGGAAGCCCTTCGCACCATTCTTCGCAATCGCGTGCCGCGCCGACTGCCCTAACGTTGCTCCCCAACCAGTGAACGACGAAAGGCCAGACATGACGACAGTTTCGGGTGAGCGCCAGGTCGGAAGTTCCGTTCAGTCAACGGAGGAATTCTGGGACAGCGCGCGACGTCACTTGATCCGCTACGGTCCGGCCGGCTTCGTCCCGTCGATCATCGAACGTGCGGACGGCTGTTTCCTGTATGACGAGAACGGACGCGCCATTCTCGACTTCACGTCTGGGCAGATGAGCTCTCTGTTGGGCCATTCCTACCCGGCAGTCGTGGAGACCGTGTCGCGATCGATCGCCACACTGGACCACTTGTTCAGCGGAATGCTGAGTCGCCCGCTCGTCGACCTGGCCGAAGCGCTGTCGCGCACGCTTCCCGAGGCGTTGAGCAAGGCCATGATCCTCAGTACCGGTGGCGAGTCGAATGAAGCCGCCATCAAGATGGCCAAGCTCTACACGCAGAAGCACGAGATCGTCTCATTCGACCAGTCGTATCATGGTTCCACGCACGCGGCCGGCGCTGCGACCTACAGCCTGTCTCGCGCAGGATACGGTCCCCTCGCCCCGGGGAATCTCATCATCCCCACCCCGAACCCGTATCGCTCGGTGTTCAGGGACGAGGAGGGAGCGCATGACTGGCAGGCCGAGCTGGACTTCGGATTCGCCATGGTCGACCGTCAGTCCGTGGGCAGCTTGGCGGCCTTCATCGCCGAGCCCATCCTCGGCACCGGAGGACTGATCGTCCCTCCCGACGGATACTTCGCCGCCCTGCGAAAGAAGTGCGACGAGCGCGGCATGCTCCTCATCATCGACGAGGCACAGACCGGCCTGTGCCGCACCGGTGACTGGTACGCGTTCCAACACCAGGGAATCGCTCCGGACATTCTTACCCTGTCCAAGACCCTGGGTGCGGGTCTGCCGGTGTCCGCGGTGATCACCACCGAGGAGATCGAAGCCACGTGCAGTGACCGAAGGTTCATGTTCACGACGACCCACGTCTCTGACCCCCTGGCCGCGGCTGTGGGCCTGACGGTCGTCCAGACGCTCGAAGAAGAAAAGTTCGACGCCACCTCGCGTCGGCTCGGCGAGCGACTGCGACAGGGGCTCCTGGACCTTCAGAACCGGCACGAGCGCATCGGGGAGGTTCGGGGCCGGGGCCTGTTTCAGGGCATCGAACTCGTCATGGACAGGGAAACGAAACAACCGGCGGACAACTATGGCACCGCGGTCACGGCGGCCTGCTTCGAGCTCGGACTGCACCTCAACATCGCCCAGATGCCGGGCGTCAACAGCATCCTGCGCATCGCACCCCCGCTCACGATCCCCGAGGCTGCCCTCGATTCGGGGCTGGCGATTCTCGACGAAGCGCTCACGATTGCCCGGAAGCGCGAGTAGCCGTGCGAGCGGTTCCGGATGAACGTGCGTCGTCAGATCGCGGAGTTCGTGAGGGGACGTCGGACTTGATGAGCAACATCGGGAACCGCGAATGGAGTTTGCCGAAGCCCGGCAACGTCAGGAGCTTGGTGGTCATGAACAGCTCGTATGCGGCAAGATCCCTCGTCGCCACCACCACCTCGAAGTCCGGCGAGCCGAACATGCGCCGCGCCTCGATCACCTCTGAGTAGGAGGTCAGCTCCGACTCGAACCGCTTGGTGGTGGCGGGCGATTGATTCTCGAGCTCGATGTCCACCAGTACCTCGAATCCGCGACCGACGGCCGATGGCGCGAAACTCGCGTGGTAGCCGGTGATGATGCCTTCGTCCTCGAGGCGCTTGACGCGCCGCAGACACGGCGAGGGCGTCAGCCCGACAGCCTCGGCCAGTTCGAGGTTGGACTGCCGACAGTTACGCCTGAGTTGATCAATTATTGCGCGATCGATGCGGTCCATTGGTCAACTATCCCACGCGCTAGTTCATCACGTAATCAGCTGGAAATCAAGAGGGGCCAATGTGAGCAACAGCCCCGGCTTCAGCCCTCCACGACACATGCAGTCGCCCACCGCCTCGCGGAACACGGCTGGTAGGCCGCGGCAGGGCCCCAGCTTCCTTCGGGCAACAGCGGCTCAGAACACGAACGTATCGAGGTGTCGAGCATGACGAAGTTCCCGACGCTGGACCCAGAACTCGCGGCTGCCGTCGCGGCGATCCCCGATCTCGACCTCTCGGACGTCGCTGCGGCGCGAGAGCTCAACAACACACTGTCCGAGCCCGCGCTGGCGGCCCTGTCGTACGACGGGGTGGACGTCTTCGACGTCTCGGCCCCGGGCCTGGCCGATGCTCCCGATGTCCCGATCCGGCTGCTGAGACCCGCAGGCGTACGTGGTGAGCTTCCCGTCGTGCTCGCGATACATGGCGGCGGTTTCGTACTCGGGCGTGCGCGGGACTACGAGTACTTCTGTCTGGACGTCGTCCGGGAGCTGGGGATCGCGGTGGCCAACGTGGAGTACCGCCTCGCGCCGGAGACGCCGTTCCCCGGTCCGCTGGACGACTGCTACGCGGCCTTGAGCTATGTCCACGCCAACAGTGAGGAGTTGGAGATCGACCCGGCCCGCATCGCCGTGGGTGGCTCGAGTGCCGGCGGGGGCCTTGCCGCCGGAACGGTCCTGAAGGCACGCGACGAAGGTGGCGCCCCGATCGCGTTCCAGTACCTGGTCAGCCCCGCGCTTGACGATCGTCTCAGCACCCCGTCGTCGATCCAGTTCGTCGACACGCCAGTGGTGAACCGCCGCACCGGGGTCCTGTCCTGGCAGCACTACCTCGGTGGTGACTACACCGGGCCGGACGATCCCGATGTCTCCGTCCACGCGGCGCCCGGACGCGCCGTCGACCTGTCCGGTCTGCCGCCGACCTACATCGCCGCGATGGAGCTCGATCCGCTGCGCGACGAGAACATCGAGTACGCGCTCCGGCTGCTCCAAGCAGGCGTCAGCGTGGAGCTGCACTCCCATCCCGGCGCATTCCACGGGTCGACTGAGCTTGCGCCTCTCGCCGAGATCAGCGTCAGGGCTCAGCGGGAGATCATCGATGCGTTGGGCCGAGGGTTGCGATCCAGGACACCGACCTCATGCACATCTCCCTGAGGGCTGTCCCGTAATCCCTGGCGGGCGCACGGGACCGGCGCGGCCCGCTGTGAGGCCCACGCGCGTGCCTGGGCTCGGCCTCACAGTGGCCGGATCAGATTGTGAACTCCTTGCTACCGCACCACACGCCCATCCTTTGAGAGCAGGAGACGATCAGCCATGTCCGTAGAGCATCCTGAACGTAAGCACCCTGAACTTCACGCGCCAGCACCGGAACCTGCTGCGATAAGCCGCGGCGATCTGAACTCCAGTGCCATTCCCGAGGACAGACTGAGGTTCCGGATCGGAATCCTCGGTGCTTTCATCGCCCCTGCGGTCTTCTTGGCCGGAGTGGTTGCCTACTTCGTGATCTTCGGAGTCTTCGACATGAACGCCCTCACGGCCTCCGGGCTGGCCGGGCTGCTTGTCGCCGCGCTGTTCGCCACGTCCTACTCCCGGTTCTGGGATTGCGTCATTGCTGGTGTCTCTTCGCGGAACTCCGTCACTCTGCTGCTGATCCTTCTCTCAGTGAGCCTGGTCCCGGCGATGATCACTCAGACGGATGTTGCCGGTGGGTTCGTGTGGCTCGCGGGGCAGGTCGGGATGGGCGGCGGCGAGTTCGTCGCGGTGACTTTCGTGATGGTGTGCACCATCTCGATGTCGACGGGCACCTCGCTCGGCACCATGTTCACGGCCTTCCCGATCTTCTACCCGGCCGGCGCCCTGCTCGGAGCAGATCCGCTGTTGTTGGCCGGAGCTGTGTTGTCCGGAGCCTTGTTCGGCGACAACCTTGCCCCCATCTCGGACTCGACCATCGTCTCGGCCTCGACGCAGCGCTATCGCCGCCGTGAGGGGGTTGCCGATGTCGGCGGGGTAGTGCGGTCTCGAGCTCGGTATGCCCTGGTGGCGGCCGGGGTCAGCGGCATCCTGTTCCTGGTGTTGGGGCTGCTCCGGTCGGGCGACGGCGCCGCCCTGTCCGCCGTCGACGGCAAACAGGGCGGCCCGCTCAGTCTGATCATGGTCGTGCCTGTCGCCGTCCTGCTGCTGGTGTCCTTCTGGAAGCGTGACATCTTCCTGGCCACGACTATCGGTCTGCTGGTCGGCATCGCAACTGGCCTGGCGACCGGGCTACTGAGCCCCGCCGACGTCATCTCAACCAACGATGACGGAACTCCGGGAGGTTTCCTGATCGCCGGGATAAGCAACATGTTGCCGCTTGTCGGACTCGGAATCGTTGTCTTCGGCATCGTCGGCGTATTCCAGGGCGCAGGAGTCTTCGATCTCATCGTCGACCTTGCCAGTCGCTCCGATCGGACCCGCACACCAGTCAGAACCGAGCTGGCCATTGGCCTGGGGGCCGCGGCAGCGGCCGCTGTCTTCGCGGGAGTCAACAGCCCGTCGATGCTGATGTTCGGCCCTGTGGCTGACCGGCTTGGGGCACAAGCCCAGTTGCACCCGTACCGGCGGGCCAACGTCATGGATTGCTTCGCCCTGAGCATTGGGGCGGTGGTGCCGGCGGCCAGCGTGTTTCTGCTGGTCTCGAGCCAGCTGACCCAGGGGTACGGAAAGGGCGCGCCCGAGTTGTCCGCAGTGTCGATCTTCACCACAGCGTTCTATCCACTCGTACTCACCGTCGTGATGTTCCTGGCAGTGCTGACCGGGTGGGGCCGTCGCTTCGAGGGCGAGGGGGGAGCCGAGTTGCGCAAGCCGCCTGGCCGAGTCGACAGCGACCGGACGCGGTGACCCCTGGGCGCCACGTCGCCGGCGCCCGCTGGGCGATCGAGGAGACCGTCCAGACCGCGGAGGGCCAAACCGGGCCGACCATTACCAAGTCCGGCAGTACACCGGCTGGTATCGGCACAGCACCCTCTCGACGCTCGCCCACGTCTTCCTCACCGTCACACGGTCAATCACGATCGCCCACCATCGACGGCATCGATGAGGTCCTGGACGGCGGGAATCTCGTTGCCAGGTGGTCGTGACGCGAGACGGGCTCGACGGTGAGCCCGCCGGGGCGGGAGAACGGCATACGCGGGCGCGTTCCCCGGTCGGACGGTGGCGTGAGGAACTTCCGTCCAACGAGGCCGGACACCCCCGCGCTTGCTTGTCCCACCACCCCGCTCGGTTGTCGAGATGGTCTGTTGTAACTCCGCGGTGCGGCCGAAGAAGCCGCCCGGATCGTGAACCGGCGTCGTCATGTCGTAGTGATCAACCGCGGTGAGTACCTCCGACATCCGGTGCCCGACATCGGATGCGTCGTCGCCCGAATCACCAAGGTGGAGGTCGATCGCAGCGAACTCGCCTCGCCGACGGCGAAGCAACCGGTCCACGTCCTCGTCGAGACTGGCGATCATGAATAGGCTGCGGTCGACGTGCGCATTCGTTGAGATTCGGCGTTGGACCAGTTCGAGCAGACGCGGCTCGACCTCCATGTACTCGACATAGACCAGTTGGATCTCCATCCGAGGTAACTGGTTCCAAGCCCTTCCCCGATGAGGCCAGGGCGACGGTCTCTACCGGGTCGCGTAGAAGACGACCGCGGACGAGGCCGCGACATTCAGCGAGTCGACCCCGTGCATCATGGGGATGGTGACCCGTGCGTCGAGCAGTCGATCGGCCCCGGGCGTCAATCCATGTCCTTCGGTGCCGAAGACCAGCGCCACGTTCCGATGGTCTTGTGCCACCAGTTCGTCGACAGTGATCGCCCCCTCTCCGAGCGTCATGCCGGCCACAACGTAACCTGCCTCCTTCAACAGTTGGATGCCGTCGGGCCACGGCTCGATGCGCGTCCACGGCACCTGAAAGACAGTGCCCATCGAGACGCGCGCCGAGCGACGATACAGCGGGTCGGCACAACTCGGTGTCACCAGCACAGCGTCGACTCCGAGCGCCGCGGCAGACCGAAACGCCGCACCTACGTTCGCGTGATCGACCAAGCCTTCCAAGATGGCGATCCTCGATCGCCGCGGCGCGGCGCTGGCCTGCGGTTCCTGCGCTCGTATGGTGGAACACCCCACGTTGGCGTGGTCCACCATGTCCTCGAGGACGACGGCGCGGCGTGCCTTCTGCAGGAGGTCGGCGGGCGGCGGCAGGGGCTTGCGGTGCATGGAGGCGAGCGCGCCGCGGTGGACGTGGTAGCCGGTGACGGCTTCGGCCAGCTCCGGGGCGACCTGGTAGACGGGTGCGGCGGTGCGGTCGATGACGTCGCGCATGACGTGGGTCCACTTGGCCGTCAGGAGCATGGACCGCATCTCGTAACCGGCGGCCACGGCACGGCGGATGACCTTCTCGCCCTCGGCGATGAACAGGCCCTCGGCGGGCTCGCGCCGGCGGCGCAGTTCGACGTCGGTGAGGTCGGTGTAGTCGGTGAGGCGGGGGTCGGCGGAGCCGCCGGGGGCCGCTTCGACGGTGATGATCTCAGCCACGGTCAGGACCGGTGCCGTCGGGACCGCCGCCGTCGCCGGGGCCCGCGCCGACCGAGACCACGTCGCCGATGACGATGACGGCCGGGGGCCGTACGTCCTCCGTACGGACTGCTTCGGCGGCCGTCGCAAGTGTCGCGTCGACGCGGCGCTGTGTCGCCGTGGTGCCTTCCTGGATCAGCGCCACGGGGGTGGCGGGCGACCTGCCGTGGGCGATCAGTGTCTGCGCGATGGCGCCGATCTTGTCGACGGCCATCAGCAGGACGAGCGTGCCGCGCAGCCGGGCCAGCGCGGACCAGTCCACCAGGGAGCGCGGGTCCTCGGGGGCGACATGACCGCTGACGACCGTGAACTCGTGCGCCACACCCCGGTGTGTGACGGGGATGCCCGCCGCGCCGGGGACGCTGATGGAGCTGGAGATGCCGGGCACGACGGTGCAGGCGATACCCGCCTCGGCGAGCGCCTGGGCCTCCTCCATGCCGCGCCCGAAGACGAAGGGGTCACCGCCCTTGAGACGTACGACCGCCTTGCCCGCCTTGGCGTGCTCGATCAGGGCGTTGTTGATCGCCTCCTGGGCCATGTAGCGGCCGTACGGGATCTTCGCGGCGTCGATCACCTCGACGTGCGGCGGCAGTTCGTCCAGGAGGTCGCGCGGGCCGAGGCGGTCGGCGATGACGACGTCGGCCTCGGCGAGGAGGCGCCGGCCGCGGACGGTGATCAGCTCCGGGTCGCCTGGGCCGCCGCCGACGAGGGCGACTCCGGGGGTCCTGGTGCGGTGGCGGGGGGCGACGAGGGTGCCGTCGCGCAGGCCCTCGACGATGGCGTCCCGCACGCCGGCCGAGCGGCGCGGGTCGCGTCCGGTGAGGACGGCGACGGTGACGCCCTCGCTGCGCCCGGTGGCCGGGGTCCAGGCGGTGGCGGCCTCGGCGTCGTCGCTCCGCACGCACCAGGTCCTGTTCCGCTCGGCCTCGGCGGAGGCGCGGGCGTTGGCCTCGGTGTCGCTGGAGGCGACCAGGACGTACCAGGCGTCGCCGAGGTCGCCGTCGGCGTACGGGCGGCGTTCCCAGCGCAGTTCGCCGGCGTCGGCCATGGCTTCCACGGAGGGCGTCGCCGACGGCGAGACGAGCAGGATGTCGGCGCCGGTCGCGATGAGGGCCGGCAGTCGGCGCTGGGCGACCTGCCCGCCTCCGATGACGACGACGCGCCGCCCGGCCAGACGGAGTCCGACGGGGTAGGCGGGGTGCTCGGCCATGGCGCGGGCTCCTCCAGGGGCGGGGTGTCGGGGTGGTGAAGGTGCTGGTGGGACGCGGTAGCAGCTTAGTGGGAGCGGGAATGGCTCGGGTTGGCCGGTGGCCGGGGAGCCTGGTTGAGTGCCGCGGCCTCGTGCGGGCGGCGGAGGCTTTCCCCTACCCGCCCCTTCCCGAACCCGGGGCTCCGCCCCGGACCCCGTACGGCCTTCGGCCGTGCTCTCAAACGCCGGGCGGGCTGGTTTTCGGGGAGGGGCTGAGATCGCGGGAAACGCCTCCGGCTACTTCTCCGTCACTCCCGCCGAGTCGAACGTCGCCACCTCGTGCATCGCCCGCGCCGCGCTCTGGACCACCGGGAGGGCCAGCAGGGCGCCCGTGCCCTCGCCCAGGCGGAGGTCCAGGTCGACCAGGGGGCGCAGGCCCAGTTTGTTGAGGGCCGCCACATGGCCCGGTTCGGCGCTGCGGTGGCCCGCGATGCAGGCCGCCAGCGCCTCCGGGGCGATGGCGCGCGCGACAAGGGCGGCGGCCCCCGCGCTCACACCGTCGAGGATGACCGGTGTACGAAGCGACGCGCCGCCGAGCAGGAAGCCGACGAGCGCCGCCTGCTCCAGCCCGCCGAAGGCCGCGAGGACTCCGATGGGGTCGGCGGGGTCGGGGCGGTGGAGTTCGAGACCGCGCCGGACGACGTCGATCTTGCGCGCGTGCATCTCGTCGTTGATGCCCGTGCCGCGCCCGGTGACCTCGGACGGGTCCAGGTCCGTGTAGACCGAGATCAGCGCGGCGCAGGCCGTGGTGTTGGCGATGCCCATCTCGCCGGTGAGCAGGCCTTTGTTGCCCGCCGCCACCAGATCGCGCGCGGTCTCGATGCCCACGTCGATCGCGGCCAGCACCTCTTCACGGGTCAGCGCGGGCCCGGTGGTGAAGTCGGCGGTGCCCGCGCGGACCTTGCGGGGCAACAGGCCGGGGGTGGCGGGCAGTTCGCCCGCGACGCCGACGTCGATGACACAGACCTCGGCACCGACCTGATTGGCGAAGGCGTTGCAGACCGCCCCGCCACCGAGGAAGTTGGCGACCATCTGCGCCGTCACCTCCTGCGGCCAGTGGGTGACACCCTGGGCGTGCACGCCGTGGTCGCCCGCGAAGACCGCGACGGCCGCGGGCTCCGGGATCGGTGGCGGGCACATCCGGGAAAGGCCGCTGAGCTGCGCGGAGATGATCTCCAGCATGCCGAGCGCCCCGGCCGGCTTGGTCATCCGCTTCTGCCGCTCCCACGCCTCGCCGAGCGCCTTGGCGTCGAGCGGACGGATGCTGGCGATGGTCTCCTTGAGAAGGTCGTGCGGTTCCTCTCCGGGCAGGGCCCTGCGGCCGTACGTCTCCTCGTGGACGACCCAGGAGAGCGGGCGGCGCTTGGACCAGCCCGCCTGGGTCAGCTCGGGCTCCTCCGGGAACTCGTCGACGTATCCGACGCAGAGATACGCCACGACGTCCAGGTGCTCGGGGAGGCCGAGCGCGCGGACCATCTCACGCTCGTCGAAGAAGCTGACCCAGCCGACGCCGAGTCCTTCGGCGCGGGCGGCGAGCCACAGGTTCTCGACGGCGAGGGCGGACGAATACGGCGCCATCTGCGGCTGTGTGTGGCGGCCGAGTGTGTGCCTGCCGCCGCGCGTGGGGTCGGCCGTGACGACGATGTTCACCGGGGTGTCGAGGATGGCCTCGATCTTCAGTTCCTTGAACTGCTTGGCCCGGCCCTTGGGGAGCGACTTGGCGAACGCGTCGCGCTGGCGCTGCGCCAGTTCGTGCATGGTCTGGCGGGTCTCGGCGGAGCGGATGACCACGAAGTCCCAGGGCTGCGAGTGGCCGACGCTGGGGGCGGTGTGCGCGGCTTCGAGGACGCGCAGCAGCACCTCGTGCGGGATCGGGTCGGAGCGGAAACCGTTGCGGATGTCGCGGCGTTCGCGCATGACTCGCAGGACGGCCTCGCGCTCGGCGTCGTCGTAGCCGGGGGCGGGAGGTGACGCGTCGTCGGCGACGGCAGGGGCCGGCTCGGGGCCGGCGACGAGGGCGGTGGCAGGCTCGGATTCGGGCTCGGCCGCCGGGGCGGGCGCGGGCTCGGGTGACGGCTCGGGCTCCTCGACCACCGCGAGCGGTACGGGCTCCGGCTCCGGTACAGGCTGCGGCTGCGGCTGCGGCTGCGGCTGCGCGAGTACGGGCTCCGGCTGTACCGGTTCGGGTTCGGGTTCGGGTTCGGGTTCGGGTTCGGGTTCGGGTTCGGGTTCGGGCTGCGGCTCGGCGGCTGCCGGCGGCTTGACCGGCGCGGGCTCTACGGGCGCCGCGCCGGGCAGCGCTATCGACTCGCGCTGCTCCTCGGCCTCGGCCGGCTCGACGACCGGGGCCTCGTCCACCACCACCGCGTCGGGTACGGATTCGGAGGCGGGCGCGGGCTCTTCGGTCACCGGGGCTTCGGCCACCGGCGCGGCCACCGGCGCGGGCGTCGGCTCGGGCGTCGGCGCGGGCGTCGGCGCGGGCGTCGGCTCGGGCTGGACCGGGGGCTCGGGCTCAGGAGCCGGCTCGGGGTTCTCGGCCACCGGCTCCGGCACGATTTCCGGCAGCGGCACCGGCACCGGCACCGGCTCCGGGAGCGGGACCGGCTCCTGAACCGGTTCGTGGGCGAACTCCGGTCCGTAGTCGGGCACGACCGTCTCCGCGGCCGGCTCGGGAGCGCCTTCGCCCGCCACCGCCTGCGCTTCGCCGATCACTTCGGCCACCGCGATCGCGGTCTCCGCCACCGGTGTCTCGGACTGCGGCGGCACCGACGCCCACGGGTCGGCGCCCTGCACGGGAATCGCGCCGAGCTGCGGCCCCGGCAGCGCGGCGGCCTCCTCGCGCGGGATGTCCAGATACTCGGGGCCGGTGGTCGGCGGGCCCTGTGTCCGTACCCGAATCGGGTGCGGCGGCGTACTGCTGGGACCCCGGTCGGCGAGCGAACGGACCACGCCACCCGTGGAGTCGGGCATCGGCGGGCCCAGGTGCAGCGGGCGGCGCGCGGGCGGCGGCGTCGGCGTGGAGGTGGCGGTCGGGACCCGTACGGCCCCGACGTCGACGGAGCCGGTGTCGCGGCCACCGGCTTCATGCGCGCCCGGTTCGGCGGCGACGGGTGCCGGAGCTTCCTCGGCGGCCACAGGCGCGGGAGCCTCGGCAGCTTGCGGTGCGGAGTCCGCAACGGGCACCTCCGCAGGGGCGTCCACCGGTGCGTACGCCTCCGGTGCCACCGCGAACTCCGCCTGCTGCACGGGCTGTACGGGCTGTACGTCCTGCTCCGGCATCCGGGCCAGGTCCGGCGCCGCGTACTCCGGCAGGCTCTCGGGCGCGGGCACCGGCTGGAACTCCGGCGGCGTCCCGTACGACACCTGACCGTGCCCCGGCGAGTCGGCGTGCTGGAGCTCGGGCTCCGAGTAGGCCGCGAGCGGCGACTGCGGCGGCTGCTGCGTGAACTCGCCCTGGCCCACATGCCGCACACCTTGCCCCACCGGAACGGGCTCCGGCTCGGGCACAGCAGCGGGCACGGCATGAGCGACCGGCGCGACGGGCTCCGGCGGCGGCACCGGCAGCGGATCGCCCCACGCGCCCTGCGAACTCGGCATCAGCAGAAGGTCGTCGTCCTCGGGAGCACTCTCGGAGGGGCCCAGGTAGGCGTAGGAGCCGGCAGCGGGGTCGCCCGGCTGCTCCACCATGCCTGCGTTCTCCGGCTGTCCCTTGGCCGGGATCTGGCCGGTGTCAGTCATGCGTACCCCTCGCCCATTGGTTGTGCTCCTTCGGCCCTTCGACCGGGGCGCCCGATTCCGCGGCGCTTCCAGCGCCCGTCAGTGACAACGAGCGTGGGCGCCGCGCGGCACGAATCGAGCCGCGGCCCTCACGTATTCTCCCGGCCGTCCGCGGCCGACACACGGAGATCCGCGGCGGCCGTCTGTGGGCTGCGCCACGTTGCGCGACCCCCGGTGCAGCCGTACCACATGGGGGACCAAAACGCCCCCCTTTTCCGGACATTGACGAACGAAGCGACGAACGACCGGCTGCGGTACAACGATCGGTCAGCCTACCTCGCGCCTCTGACAACAGGGTCAGGGGGCGCGGTCCGGCCGCTTCCCCGAGACCAGGAAAACCACCGAGCGTTCACGCTCCGACCAGACTCCGGTATCCATGTCCACGGACTGGAGCAGGACGCATTCCACCGTGTAACCGCCCTCGCGCAGGGCGGTGCAGACGGCCTCGGCCTCGTCCCGTGTGGCCGCGTGGGTGACGATGCGCGCGGGCCTGCGGTCGGCGCACGCGATGACGACGTCCACTCCCCCGCCGCCGATGCGTACGACGTCGGGTTCGGGCAGATTCTCCAGTACGTGGGGCGCGCGGCCTTCCACGACTTCCAGTTGCACACCGGCGCGCCGGGCGGCGGCTGCCGTGCTCGCGCACGCCCCCGGTTCCGCGTCGACGGCGATCACAGCCGCGCCGAAACGCCCAGCCTCGGCGGCGAACGCGCCGCTGCCGGAGCCGATGTCCCACACCAGATCGCCGGTACGGGCCCCGAGCCGGGCGAGTTGGGCCGCGCGCAGCCAGCTGGACTCGCCCTCGTCGAGTTCGACGCCGTACTCCTCGGACGGCAGGGCCCAACCCCGCACGGCGGGCGGGAACTCGGGGTCGTGGGCCGCGATCCAGCCGCCGGTGCGGACGGGCGCGGTGCCGATGCCGCCGACGACGATGACCACGTTGGGGTCCCGCCAGACGTGGTCGGCCGCCTTGTCCGAGGTCAGGACGGTGACCTGTTCGCGCTCAGTGCCCAGTTCCTCGCAGATGACGAAGGTGCGGTGAACTCCCTGGAGCAGCAGGGCGAGTTCGGCGGGACCGGCGCCCGGGGACGTGAGGACGGCGACCTTGGTGTGCGCCCGGCACACATTGACCGCGCGCCGGAGTGTGCGCCGCTGGGCGACCACCACCTGCGCGTCGTCCCAGGGCATTCCGGCGCGGGCGAAGGCGGTGGCCACGGCGGAGACGGCCGGTACGACTTCGACCTCCAGGCCGTGCTCGGGCGCGCGCAGGGTGCGTACGACGCCGAAGAAGCCCGGGTCGCCGTCGGCGAGCACGACGGCGCTGCCGCGGTGCCCGGCGATCCTGCGGGCCGCGAGGTCCACGCTGCCGAGACGGATGCGTTCGGCGTCCGGCGGGATCTCCGGCAGGGCGAGATGGTGGGCGGCACCGGCCACCAGCGTGGCGGCGGCGAGGGCGGATCTGGCCGCGGGCGCGAGGGGCGAGCCGTCCCAGCCGATCACCGTGACGCGGTCGGCCATCGTCGTCAGTCTCCCGGGAGGTCGTCAGGTCGTTCTGTCGCAGGCCGGAGCCGCCGCGGATCGGTGTCGCGTGTGGGGTCCGCACCGTGGCGGTGCGTGTGAGGGTACCCGCCGGTCGTCGCGCGGTCCGCGAGGGGTCCTGGGAGGACGGTGGGGACGGGGAAGCCGCGGGCGTTCAGTTCCAGTCGGTGAAGGAGCCGTAGCCGCCCGCGTCCGCCATCTGGTCGGCCACGCCTTCGAGGTCTTCGGGCAGCAGGCTCCAGACGATGAGGTCCGTACGGATGTCGATCCAGCCGCCGGACTCCGTCTGCGTACGCGCTATCCACGCGTTGCGCAGGACGCCCTCGCTGATGCAGCCGGCCTTCTGCGCGACCTGCTGGGCCGCCGTGTTGTCGGCTGCGGTGCGCAGTTCGATGCGTTCGAAGGTCTGGTCGCGGAAGAGCCACTGCGCGACGGCGAGCACCGACTCGGTGGCATACCCCTCGCCGCGCGCCCAGGGGGCGGTGACGTAGGAGAGCTCGGTCGCCCGGGTGCGCCAGTTGGTGTTCTGGAGGCGCGCGAGGCCGACGAGGCGCTGGGTGAGGAACTCGGTGACGGCGAGGACCAGTCCGCGCCCCTCGGTGCGTTCCGCGGGGGCGATTCCGCGCACCCACTGCTCGGCGTCCCGGACGGTGTACGGGTACGGCGCCGACGTCCACGCGATGACCGGTTCGTCGTTCATCATCTCGATGTGCGCCGGGATGTCCGCGTCCTCGAACGGGCGCAGGACCAGCCGCTCGGTGCTGATGGAGACGTCCGGAAAGGTGGTAGTCATGCGCAGCTCCATGCCTCAGTCCGTCGTAAATGCACAGCATGCAGCATCGGGGGAGCCCCGCACACGGCCGGGGTGTACGGGGCTCCCGCCGAATTGACGGCCGGTTACGCGGGCGGACCGAAGGCGGGCAGCACGGCGCCGTTCTTGTAGGTGTCCTCGATGTACTTCTTCACCTGGGGCGAGTTGAGGAGTTTCGCGAGCTTCAGCACCCGCGGGTCCTTCTCGTTGCCCTCCTTGACGGCGAGGAAATTGGCGTACGGATTGTTCTCGGTCTTCTCCAGGGCCAGGGAGTCCTCGGCCGGGTTGAGGTCGGCCTCGATGGCGTAGTTGCCGTTGATGACCGCGGCGTCGACGTCGTTCAGGGCGCGGGGCAGGGTGGCGGCCTCCAGTTCCTTGAACTTCAGGCCCTTGTCGTCCTTGATGTCGGCCAGGGTGCCGTTGCCTTCGACGCCGTCCGCGAGCGTGATCACGTCGTTGTCGGCGAGGAGCTTCAGGGCGCGGCCCTCGTTCACCGTGTCGTTCGGGATGGCCACTGTCTGGCCGGACTTGAGGGCTCCGAGGTCGTTGACCGTCTTGGAGTAGAGGGCGAGCGGTTCCAGATGGACATTGACGACCGGAACGATGTGGGTGTCGTTCTTCTTGTTGAAGTCGTCGAGGTAGGGCTTGTTCTGGAAGTAGTTGGCGTCGACCTCGCCGCTCTCGGTGGCGGTGTTCGGCAGGACGTAGTCCGTGAACTCCTTGACGTCGAGCTTGAGTCCGGCGTCGGGGGCCAGTTCGTCCTTGATGAAGTTCAGGATGTCGGCGTGCGGTGTGGGGGACGCCGCGACGAGCAGTGGCTTGGACTCGTCGGCCTTGGCGCCGTCCGCGGTCTTCTCGGCCGGGTCGGACGAGGTGCCGCAGGCGCTGAGGCCGATGGCGAGTGCGGTGGTGGCCGCTGCGGCGGCGATCTTGAGGTGAGCGCGCACGAAGAGTGCCTCTTTCCGGTGTGGGTGGTTCGAGCCCGGACAAGGAGTGCGGGCCGGTGGGACATCTGGGGGGGGCGGCGGCGCCCTATGCCGTTCGGGTCCGGCGGGTCAGCAGCCGTACGGCGAGGTCGCCGAGGAGCTGGATCACGGTGACGATCAGGATCAGCACGACGACCGTGGCGATCATGAAGCCGTTCTCGAACCGCTGGAATCCGTAGGTGACGGCCTTGGAGCCGAGGCCTTCGCCGCCGACCGCGCCCGCCATGGCGGAGTAGCCGATGAGCGCGATGACAGTGGTGGTGGTGCCGGAGACGATCGACGGCAGGGCCTGGGGCAGCAGCACCTTGCGGACGATGGTGGGGATGGAGCCGCCCATGGCCTGGACGGCTTCGACCAGTCCGTGGTCGACCTCCCGTATCGCCGTCTCGACGAGCCGGGCGAAGAACGGGATCGCGCCGATGGCGAGCGGCACGATCATGGCCGTGGGGCCGATGAAGGTGCCGACGACGAAGGTCGTGAAGGGGATCAGCGCGATCAGCAGGATGATGAACGGCAGCGAACGGCCGATGTTCACGATCACGCCGACGACCTTGTTGACGGGGGTGTTCTGGAGCAGACCGCCCTTGTCGGTGAGGACGAGCAGGACGCCCAGCGGCAGTCCCCCGGCGACGGTGACCAGCGCCGACCACAGCACCATGTAGAGGGTGTCGAGCGTCCCCTGGCTGAGCAGTGGCTGCATTTCGGACCAGGTCACTTGGCATCTTCCTTGGTGAGCGGGGTGGACGGTTCGGTGGCCAGGGACGTCCCGGCGGTGTCCGCGGCCGGCTCCACAACCTCGACCTGGAGGCCCTGTTCGCGCAGGAAGCCGAGGGGGACGACGTTCTCCTCGAAGGCGCCCGGCAGTTCGATCCGCATCCGGCCGATCTGACGGCCGCCGACGGTGTCCATGGCCGCGCCGAGGATCGAGATGTCGATGTTGTAGGTGCGAGAAAGCTGGGAGATGACCGGCTGGGTGGCGCTCGCGCCCTGGAAGGTGACATCGATGACCGTGCTGCCGGGTCCGGCGACGGCACCGTCGACCGGGAACAGCTCGCGGGCCAGGCGCGAGCCGGGGGTGGCGAGGAGTTCGCCGACCGTGCCGGACTCGGTGATCCGCCCCTTCTCCATGAGCGCGGCCGAGTCGCAGATCGTCTTGACGACCTCCATCTCGTGCGTGATCAGCAGGATGGTGAGGCCGAGCTGCTGGTTGATGTCGCGCAGGAGTCCCAGGATCGAGCGGGTGGTCTCGGGGTCGAGGGCGCTCGTCGCCTCGTCGGAGAGCAGCACCTTCGGGTTGCCCGCGAGGGCGCGTGCGATACCGACGCGCTGCTTCTGGCCGCCGGAGAGCTGGGCCGGGTAGGCCCTCGCCTTGTCGGCGAGGCCGACGAGGTCGAGCAGTTCCAGCGCCCTGCGGGAGCGTTCCCGCGCGGGGTGGCCGAGGATCTCCAGCGGCAGTTCGATGTTGTCCTGGACGGTGCGCGACGACAGCAGGTTGAAGTGCTGGAAGACCATGCCGATGGAGCTGCGCGCGCGCCGCAGTTCCTTGCCGGCCCGCCGCCCGCGCCCGGCGAGCGCCGTCAGGTCGGTCCCGTCGACGGTCACGGTGCCGGCGGTGGGCCGCTCCAGAAGGTTGACGCAGCGGATGAGCGAGGACTTCCCGGCGCCGCTGCGGCCGACGACTCCGAAGACCTCGCCCTCGCGTACACGCAGGTCGACACCGTCGAGAGCGGTGATCTCAGGGCCGCGCGACCGGCCGGACCGGTAGACCTTGGTCAGGCCTGTAGTGGTGATCACAGGGGTTCCGTCACTGTCGGGTGCGCGGCACGAAGGCCGGGCGGGGCAGGGGGAGTTCGGGCGGTCCGATCTGGCGCGGCGCGACACCGCACGGCACGTCGGCCCGCGGCGGCCCGTGGCCGGCTCAGGGCCGTTCGCGGGTGCTGCGGTGGGTGACCGTGCGGGGCCGCCGACGGGCGTACGTGGTCCGGGTGCGTGACGTACGGGAGGTACGGACGTAACCGTGGACGTGGCGTCGCGTCTGTCGGGTCTCGCTTCGGGGCGCGAGGCTCAGGCAGGGGCCCTCAGTGGGCGCACATTCGACACAGACAACGAACACCGGGCGTCATGGTCGCCTCGGTCGCATACATGCGGCTGTTCGTCGTGGTCATGTCGGTAAGTAAAGCAGAGCTCATGTCCGGACTCCACCCTGCTGTCCGAATACCGAACGCCCCTCGGACGGCATGCCGCTCCCCGATTCCACGGCTCTGACCTGCGCATATATAGGCAAGCTGGCGTGGAAGGCGATGCCGGGGGTGGACTCGGAGCGGTCGCGGGCTGTGGCCAAGGCCACGGTCCCGTGGCCCGCCGCGTACCGTGGCCTGTTCCTCGCAGGGGCGGGCGCACCGGGCTTACCGGGCCGTAATACTCTCGACGGCATGCTTGTCGCCCTGACGGTCGCGGTCTCCGTGGCCGCCCTCGCCCTCGCCGCCTGGTGCGGTTACGCCGCGTACCGGGACCAGCCCACCAAGGACTGGCACTTCATCGGCATGGCGGTGGTTACGGCGCTGACATTCGTCCAACTGGTCGTCGGAATCGTCCAGTTGGCACGCGGTGAGGAGCCGGCCGACGGCTCGGTGATCTTCGTCTCGTATCTGATCGGCGCGTTCGCGGCCGTGCCCGCGGCCGGATTCCTGTCGTTGGCCGAGCGGACCCGCTGGGGTTCGGCCACGGTCTCGGCGGGCGCCGTCGTCCTCGCCGTACTCGAAGTGCGTCTGTACGACATCTGGGGAGGCTGACGGTGGAGACCGGGACGGGCGGCGCGGAAGTGAGCACCGGAGCGGGCACGGACGAGCGGCCCCCGGGGCGGACCAGGCTGGTCCAGGGGCCCGGTCTGCTGCTCGTCTGGCTGTACGGGGTGATGTCGGTCGGCGCGGTGTCGCGGACCGCCTTCGAGATCTCCACCAAGTTCGACCGGGCCCCGCTGGCCTACACGCTGTCGGGTGTCGCGGCCGTCGTGTACGTGTTCATCACCTACACGCTGGTACGGGGCGGCGAGACGGCCCGGAGGGTCGCGCTGGTGTGCTGCGCGGGCGAACTCGCCGGTGTGCTCACCGTCGGGACCTGGACGATCGTGAACCCCTCCGCCTTCCCCGACGCGACGGTCTGGTCCGGGTTCGGCTGGGGGTATCTCTTCATTCCCGTGCTGCTGCCGATCACGGGGATGCTGTGGCTGCGCAGGTCCCGACGGAGTTGAGCGGGTCGAGCGGTTGAGCTCTTGCGCCGTGGGGGCTCGTGAACGGTGGGCTCTTGAACGGTCGCCCGCCGTGGATCAGGCGCTGGCGGCGAAGGCTCCGGTGCCCGCCTCCTTCTCCAGCGTCACGAGGGTGAGACCGGGACCGGTCGGCTCGCTGGCCACCGGCGCGTACCCCTTGCTCCGGTACAGCCGCAGATTGCCCTCGCTGCGGTGGCCGGTGAAGAGCTGGAAGCGCTTGGCCGCCTCGTCGCCGGCGAAGCTGCCCTCTATGGCGTCGAGCAGCCGGCCGCCGAGACCGTGGTGCCGCATCCGCGGGTGAACGATAAGCTTGCCGATCCTGGCCGTGCCCTGCGCGTCGACAACGCCCCGCACGGAGGCCACGACTTCGCCGCCGAGCCTGGCCACGAGCGCGTGGCCGCGGGCGATCTCTTCCTTGAGGTCGTCAAGGGTCTGGGTCAACGGTTCGATGGTGTAGTCACCGTAGAGCTCCGCCTCGCTCTGGTAACACAGGTACTGAAGCTTGAGGATGTGTTCCGCGTCCTGTGCACTCGCTGCTGAGATGGTCACGCTCATGCCCATGTGTGCATGCCTCCCGCTCACCTGCTGCCGCCGGTTGTCTACCGCTCCTTTCCCCGGAGTTCAGGAGCCGCAACCTCTGTGATGAGCATTCTGCCCAGGCATCACAGGCATCCGGAACGCACTGACCCCAATCTCACCTGTGAGATACCCAACCCTCCTGCGAAATCGCGGGTGGTGGGGCCGTCGGACGACAACTTCCCAGCCGCCGGAGCGGGATGGGCGTCAGGTGTACGTTCTGGGGTCCCGCGCCCAAACCCGGAGTCGAACCCGGCCTCCACAGCGCATGGTTGTGCCCCGGCGGTCAACACCCGGCCGGGGCACACCATCAGGCGTTTCGGTCAGTCTTCACTGCCGGTGACCGCCGTCAGTCCTTGTTGAAGTCGGCGGCGGCCAGCAGACCCGTGTCGGGATTGTCGGTGAAGATGCCGTCGATGCCCTGCTCGAAGTAGACCTTGAAGGCCCCGAAGGCGTCGCCGTACGCGTTGGGGTCCGTACCGACCCGGAAGTCGGCCGGCAGGAAGCTGTTCTCGTTGCGCATCGTGTACGGGTGCAGGATCAGGTCCTTGGCGTGCGCGTCGCGCACCAGGGTGGTCGGCTTGCCCAGCTTGCCGTCCTTGTCCTTCGGGATGATCAGGTCCAGCCACGGGCCGATGCCCTGCGCGAACGACGCGATCCACGTCAGCCCCTTGGGCGTGATGAGGTCGGCCACGAAACGCGGGTCGCCCGCCTGCTTGAGGTCCCACGGCTGGGTGTTCGCGGCGTCGAAGAGCACGACGCGCGGGGTCGAGACCAGCTTGGCCATGCGCTGCATGCTGGTGGGCTCGAAGGACTGGAGGAAGAGCGGGGAGTCACGGCGGTCCCTGCCGTAGCGGCGCAGCAGCTTCGCGAGCCGCTCCTCCAGGCCGAGGCCGAGGCCACGGAAGTAGGTGGGGTGCTTCGTCTCGACGTACAGCCACACGGGCTCGCCCCGGCGCCGGCCCTCTTCGTCGGCCCACCGCAGGACCTCTTCGAAGGTGGGGATCTCCCAGCGGCCGTTGTAGACCGTGCCGTGCTGACGCGTCTGCGGGATGCGCTCCTTGGCGCGCAGCGTCTTCAGCTCGGCCAGCGTGAAGTCCTCGGTGAACCAGCCGGTGAGGCTGACCCCGTCGACGCTCTTGGTCGTCTTGCGGCCGGCGAACTCCGGGTGGTCGGCGACGTCCGTGGTCCCCGTGATGTCGTTCTCGTGACGGCAGACGAGGTGACCGTCCTTGGTGGGCACGAGGTCCTGCTCGATCACGTGCGCGCCGAGGTCGAGCGCGAGCTGGTACGAACCGAGGGTGTGCTCGGGCCGGTAGCCGCTGGCGCCGCGGTGGCCGACGATCGTCGGCACGGGCAGTCTCTTCTGCGGCGGGCGGTGCCCACCGTGTCCGCCGGCCTGCGCGGCCTGAGCGGTGCCGGCCGTACCGGCGGAAAGACCGAGTGCGGCCGAGCCGAGCACCGCCGCTCCGAGCACGGTCCTTCGCCCCGGGATGTTTTGCGCACCCTGTGTCATGAACGCTCCTTCATGTGATGTCCATGTGCTGTCCCGCACCTGTCAAGCAAGGGCTTGATCGTAGGGAGTCGCCCCCTACTGCGGGCAGACCGTGCGCGAACACACCGGAAACTCGTGCCAACACCGCGCGTCGGCCCCGGCCCGATGTGCGCGGGAGGCCGACCCGCGAGTATCGTCCTCACCTGCAGAGAGTTAGGGCCCGTTACCGAAACCGCTCACCAACCGGAGGACCCCGTTGTCCCGCTTTGCGCTCGTCAAAGCAGTGCTCGGACCGATCTTGCGTCTGATGTTCCGGCCACGGGTGGAGGGCGCCGAGAACATTCCGGGGACCGGTCCGGTGATCCTCGCCGGAAACCATCTGACCTTCATCGACTCGATGATCCTGCCGCTCGTCTGCGGCAGCCGTCAGGTCTTCTTCATCGGCAAGGACGAGTACGTCACCGGCAAGGGGATCAAGGGCCGGCTGATGGCCTGGTTCTTCACCGGCTGCGGCATGATCCCGGTGGACCGGGACGGCGGGCACGGCGGTGTCGCGGCGCTGATGACCGGCCGGCGGGTGCTGGAGGACGGTCAGATGTTCGGCATCTACCCCGAGGGCACGCGCTCCCCCGACGGCCGGCTGTACCGGGGCCGCACGGGCATCGCGCGGCTCACCCTGATGACGGGCGCGCCCGTGGTGCCCTTCGCGATGATCGGCACGGACAAGATCCAGCCGAACGGGGCGGGCATGCCGAGGCCGAGCCGGGTGACGGTCCGCTTCGGCGCGCCGATGGAGTTCTCGCGGTACGACGGGATGGACCGCGACCGCTATGTGCTGCGCGCGGTGACCGACTCCGTGATGACGGAGGTCATGCGGCTCGGCGGGCAGGAGTACGTGGACATGTACGCCACCAAGGCGAAGGCCGCCTGACGCCTTCCGTTGCATGTTCGGGCGCGCGGTCAGCCGGACGGCCCTTCGTCCGGCGGGCCGTCGGGCGGTGACCCGCCCGGCCTGGTCTGCTGCCCACCCGTCTCCCCCGCGGCCGGCAGCCACAGCACGAAGGTGCTGCCCACTCCTCTGCGGGAGGTCAGCCTGACCTGTCCGGCGTGCGATTCGACTATCTGACGGACGATCGCGAGTCCGAGGCCCGCGTGCCTGTCCCGGCCCGTGCCACCGCCGTTCCCCGCGCGCCAGAAGCGGTCGAAGACGCGGCCCTGGTCGTCGGCGTCGATGCCGGGTCCGGAGTCCTTCACCGAGACCCACAGCCAGCCGTCGCGCCGCCCCGTCGAGACCACGATGCGAGTACCCGCCGGGGAGAGCCGTACCGCGTTGGACAGCAGATTGCCGATGGCCCTGCGCAGCGCGTCGTGGTCCCCGATCGTGGTGTCGCCCCGGGTCAGCCTGCGGTCGAAGACGAGTCCCCGTTCGGCGGCCAGGACCGCGAACTCCTCGCAGGCCTCGTCGGCGACCACCGCGAGGTCGACGTCCGTGTCGGCCAGTGCCGGTGCGCTGCGGCGGGCGGTGGCCAGCAGGTCCTCGACCAGACGGGTCATCCGGGTGGTCGCCCGGTCGACGATCCTGACCGCCTCGCGCCGTTCCTGTTCGTCGGACTCCTCGGCCGTTAGTACGGCGTCGAGATTCGCCCGGATGATGGTGAGCGGGCTGCGCAGTTCGTGCGACGCGTCGTCGATGAGCTGGCGCTGGGCGCGGAAGCCGTCGTCCAGCCGGTCGAGCATGGAGTCGACGGTGTCGCCGAGTTCGCGCAGTTCGTCGCGCGGTCCGGTCAGCCGGATGCGCTGGGAGAGGTCGGTGGCCTGGATCTCGGCCGCCGTACGGGAGATGGCCCGGACGGGGCGCAGGGCGCGGCCGGAGAGCACCCAGCCGATGCCGAAGCTGGCGACGGCGATGCCGCCGAGAAGGAAGAAGGAGAAGCGGCGGAGGTTGTGCAGCGTCTGGTAGTTGACCGCCGCTTCCACGTCGCGGACCTTCACGACGTCGAAGTCGCCCACGTACTGGCCGCCGACGTACTTCTCCGCCGTGTACTCGTTGGTGACGGGGTGCGCGTCCCCGCTCTTCTCCACGACGACGTAGACGCCGCCTAGCACCAGCGCCGTGAGCACGAAGAGCAGTGCGGAGTACATCACGGTGAGCCGGAAGCGGACGGTGTGGACGAAGGCGGGCAGCGGGACACGGGCCGCCGCGCCGGCAAGCCTTCCGAAGCGCCCGGAGCCGCGGGTCATGGGGCGTCCATGAGCCGGTAGCCCTGGCGTATGACGGTCTCGATGAGCGGCGTGTCCTCGCCGGTGACCTTTCTGCGCAGCGAACCGACCGTGACGCGGACGGTGTTGGTGAACGGGTCGGCGTGTTCGTCCCAGACGTGCTCCAGCAGTTCCTCGGCGGGGACCACCCGGCCGGGACGGGTCATCAGATAGTGCAGGACGCTGAACTCCTTGGATGTCAGCCGGAGCGGGCGCTCGCCCCGGAACGCCTCGAACCTGGCGGTGTCCAGGCGCAGTTCGCCGACCGTGACGACCGAGGTGCCGCTGTCCTCGCGGCGCAGCAGGGCTCTGATACGGGCGAGCAGCTCGGGCAGGGCGAAGGGTTTGACCAGATAGTCGTCGGCGCCCTCGTCCAGGCCCCGTACGCGGTCGGCGAGCCGGTCGCGTGCGGTGAGCATCAGGATGCGGGGGCCGCCGGGCACGGCCCTGATGGTGCGGCAGACGGAGAACCCGTCGCCGTCGGGGAGCATCAGGTCGAGCAGGACGAGGTCGTACTCGTTGACGGACAGCTTCTCCAGTGCGGAGTCGACGTCGCCGGCCCAGTCGACCGCGTAACCGGCGCGGACGAGACCGACCCGGAGCGCGGCGACCAGGTCGGCCTCGTCCTCGACCGCGAGGATTCTCATGATGCGAACCTAACCTCCGTACGGCGGCGGCCGGGAGTGCCGCTGAGCGCTGCCCGGCCTGATCCAAACGACAGACCCTAGGGAAGCCGGGAGAACCAGAGCAGCGAGGTGGCGGCGGTCGCGAGTGCCGTGAGCAGTCCCGCGGCGACGAACCACTGCCAGATCTCGCGCTCCTCGGTGCGGTGTCCGACGGAGCTGCCGATGTCCTCGTAGACCTGCTGGAGTTCCTCTCCGGACGCGGCCTCGTGGTAGTCGCCCCCGGTGTCGGCGGCGAGCCCTTCCAGGGCGGGGCCGTCCGCGGGGACCTCCAGGGTGGTGCCGTTCGGCATCTCCACGACGCCGTCCTCCGTGCCGTACGCGATGGTCGACACCGGGATGGCGTCTCCGGCCACCTCTCGCGCTGCCTCCGCGACCGAGCGGCCCGCGGTGTTGGTGCCGTCGGAGAGGAGCACGATGTGGGCCGGCGGCGGGTCCTGTTCCGCCCGCTCGTCCAGGTCCCTGACCGCGTCACGTGCCGCGACGACGGCTTCCCCGATCGCCGTGCCCTCGCCGGTGGTCAGTCCGCTGATGGCGGAGCGCAGCACGTCGCGGTCGGTGGTCGGCGGTACGGCGACGGTGGCGGAGCCGCTGAAGGGGACGAGACCGGCGTTGAAGCGCGCGGGGAGCCGGTCGACGAAGTCGAGGGCGGCGCGCCGCGCGGCGGTGAAGCGGCTGGGGCTGACGTCGGTGGCTTCCATGGAGGCCGAGATGTCGAACGCGACGACGACGGTGGCCCGTTCGCGCGGCACCTGAACGTCGGTGGTGGGCCGGGCGAAGCCGACGACGAGCAGGGCCAGGGTGGCGCAGAAGGCGGCGGCGGGGATGTGCCTGCGCCGTCCCGGCTGCTCGGGCGCGACCTTGTCCAGCAGGTCGAGGTTGGTGAAGCGCACGGCGTAACGTCCGCGTCTGCGCTGTACGACGGCGTAGAGGGCGACCAGACCCGCGAGGGGGACGAGCAGGAGCAGCCAGCCGGGCGAGAGCAGCGTCATGTGCCGGCCCTCCCGCCGGGACCGCCCGCCGCGCCGCCGCTGCCGCCGCTGCCGCCGGTGGCGCGGCGTTGGGCCTCGACATGCCGTACGACGTCCCTGACCCAGTCGCGGTCGGTGCGCAGCCGCAGATGCGCGGCGCCGGAGCCGCGGATCGACTTGCTGATCAGGGTGCGCTGTTCCTGGGCGGCCTCGGCGTACCGGGCGCGCAACTTCCTTGAGTGGGTGGGTACTTCGCGGCTCCGCCCGGTCTCGGGATCGACGAGGGTGAGCATCCCGACGTCGGGCAGCTCCAGTTCCCGGGGGTCGGTGATCTCCACGGCGAGTACTTGGTGGCGGTGCGCGAGCACGCGCAGCGGGCGTTCCCAGCCGGTCTCCAGGAAGTCGGACACGACGGCGACCAGACCGCGCGGCGGCTGAAGGGTGTGCAGGGCGCGCAGCGCCGTCTCCAGGGTGCGCCCGTGGAGTTGTCCGGGAACGGCGGGCTCGCGCGGGCGCTCCAGGACGGCCCGCAGGAGGGCGAGCAGCTGGCGGCGACCGCCGCGTGGCGGGATGCGCCGGATTCCGCCGGGGCCGGTGATCTGGGCGCCGACGCGGTTGCCGGTCCGTTCGGTGAGGAAGGCGACGGCCGCGGCGGCGCCGACGGCGAGGTCGCGCTTCTCCATCCGCGCGGTGCCGAAGTCCATGCTGGCGGTCGCGTCGAGCACGATCCAGGTGGTGAGTTCGCGGTCGGCGAGGGTGAGGCGGACATGGGGACGGGTGGTGCGGGCGGTGGCGTTCCAGTCCATCCGGCGGACGTCGTCGACGCCCGGCTCGTACAGACGGGTCTCGGCGGGTTCACTGCCGGGGCCGCCGTGACGGCCGGGGTGGTCGCCCTGGAGGAGCCCGTCGGGGCGCCGGGTGAAGAGGAGTTCGAGATGGCGCAGGGCCTGTTCGGGCGTGAGTTCGCGGAGTGTGGGACCGGTCATGCCGCGTCCTCGCGGTGCTCGGTCCAGGAGTCTCCCGCCGGGGCGTCGACGGGCGTCTCGCCCGCCACCGGGTCCTGGCGCGGAGTGATCCGGGGCTGGTCGACGGCCGATAGGACCTCGTCGACGATCTCGGCGGCGGTGACACCGTCGGCGAGCGCGTCGAAGGAGAGCACCAGGCGATGCGCGAGGACCTCGTGCGCCAGGTCCCGGACGTCCTGCGGCAGTACGTAGCGCCGGCCGCGCAGCAGGGCGGTGGCGCGGGCCGCCGCGACGAGGCCGAGCGTGGCGCGCGGGCCCGCGCCGTGCGCCAGCCGGCCGTCGGCGTGGGCGCGTTCGCGGGTGGCGCAGACGAGCCGTACCGCGTACTCGGCCACCGCGTGGTGGACGAACACGTTGTCGGCGGCCCGCTGGAGGCCGATGACCAGGTCGGGGGTGAGGACGGGCCGGGGCTTCGGCGGGTCGACGCTCATCCGGTAGAGGATCGCCAGCTCCTCGGACTCGGAGGGGGTGGCGATGTCGACCTTGAGCAGGAAACGGTCGCGCTGGGCCTCGGGGAGCTGATACACACCCTCGGACTCGATGGGGTTCTGGGTGGCGAGCACGAGGAAGGGGCGGGGCACCTCGATGGTCGTGCCGCCGATGGAGACCTGGTGTTCGGCCATGACTTCGAGGAGGGCGGACTGGACCTTGGCGGGGGCGCGGTTGATCTCGTCGGCGAGGACGAAGTTGGCGACGACGGGGCCGGGTTCGACCGTGAACGTCTCGGTCGACTGCCGGTAGATCCGGGTGCCGGTGATGTCCGACGGCACCAGGTCGGGGGTGAACTGGAGCCGGGTGAACTCTCCTCCCACCACCCGGGCCAGGGTCTTGGCGGCGAGTGTCTTGGCGACGCCGGGCACGCCCTGGAGGAGGCAGTGCCCGCGGGCCAGTACGGCGGTGAACATCCGCTCCACCATGCGGTCCTGCCCGACGATGACCCGCTTGACCTCGAACAGCGCCTCTTCGAGTAGCTTCTCCTCGACGGTGTGGGCGTGGGCGTCGGTGTGGGCGCCGGTCACAGCGCGTCCGCGGGATCGGCCGTGTCCGCCGCCTCGGCGGGCGCCGACGGCGCCTGCTTCTCCGGGCAGTCGTCCTTGTCCGCGACGGCGGCGCCGGGAGCTTCCTCGTCGACGACGAGCCGTACCTCGTCGGGCGGCGTGCTGCCGCCGTCGGCGAGGGCGGCGCCGCCGACGGCGGTGATTCCCGCCGCGGCCAGAACAGTGATCGCGGCGAGGGCGGTGCCGCGCGTACGACGTGTCATGGTCTTCTCGCTCCTTGGGGCTGGGAAGCCGGTGTCGGAGGACAGACCATCAGGCGAAGGCGAAAACGGACCTAAAGCGGGGGACGCTCGCTGGTCAGGGCCGGTACGGGAGGGCCGGACGGTGCGGCGGGTGTCTCGGTGTGGTCCGCCAGCTTCTGGCCGCGCAGCAGGAACCACGCCGCCACCGAGGCCGCGAGCAGGACCGCCGCTCCGGCGCCCGCCGCGATGCTCAGGCCCTCGACGAACGCCTCCCGGGCCGCAGCGACCAGTTCCGCCGCCTGGTGGGCGGGGACGGTGCCCGCCGCCTCGACCGCGCCGCCCAGGGACTCGTGCGCGGCGTCGGCCGCCCCGGCCGGTACGTCCCGCGGGGTGGGGAAGCCCCGGTAGACACCCGTGACGATCGAGCCGAGGAGCGCGATACCGAGGGCGGCGCCCAGTTCGTACGCGGTCTCGGACACCGCCGATGCCGCGCCGGCCTGTTCCTTGGGGACGCTGGAGAGGATCACGTCGGCCGTGACCGTGAAGGAGAATCCCGCGCCGACGCCGACCACGAGCAGCACGGCGCCGAGCATCGGATAGCCGGTGTGCTCGGTCAGTGCGACGAGGGCCGCGGTCGCCAGGCCCACACCGGCGAGGCCGCCGGCGACCACCAGCCGTACGGAGAACCGCCGGGCGGCCCGGCCCGCGAGCAGACCCGCCGTCACGGCGCCGACTGCGGCGGGCAGTTCGGCCAGGCCCGCCTCCAACGGCCCCCTCCCCTGGACGAGTTGCAGATACTGCGAGAGGAAGAAGACCAGCCCCGACAGACCGAAGATCGTCAGCAGGTCGGCCAGGACGGCGCCGGAGAAGCCGCGGTTCCTGAACAGCCGCATGTCGAGCAGCGGGTGACGGATCCTCAGCTGTCTGCGGACGAAGCCGGTGAGCGCCACGCCGCCGATCACCGCCGCCGCCGCGATGTCCCAGCGCAGCCCGTACGCCGCCGCTTCCTTGACGGCGTACACGATCCCGACGATCCCGACGAGCGACAGCACGACGCTCGTCAGGTCCCAGGGACCGGGCGCGGGGTTCTTCGACTCCGGGAGCAGTCTCACGCCGACGATGACGAGGACCGCCATGACGGGCAGGTTGATCAGGAAGACCGAGCCCCACCAGAAGTGCTCCAGCAGGAATCCGCCGACGACCGGTCCCACAGCCGCGCCCGCCGACGCCGCGGCGCCCCAGATACCGATGGCGACGCTGCGTTCCCTGGGGTCGTGGAAGATGTTGCGGATCAGGGCGAGCGTGGCGGGCATCAGCGTCGCACCGGCGACACCCAGCAGCGCCCGCGCGACGATCATCATCTCGGGGCTGGTCGCGTACGCGTTGATCACGGAGACGGCGCCGAAGGCCACCGCGCCCGTCAGCAGCAGCTTCTTCCGCCCGATCCGGTCGCCGAGACTGCCCATGGAGACGAGCAGGCCGGCGATGACGAACGAGTAGATGTCGCCGATCCAGAGCAGTTGGGTGCCGGACGGCTTGAGGTCCTCGCTCAGGAACGGTGTGGCCAGGCCGAGCACCGTGGCGTCGACCGCCACCAGCAGCACGGCCAGGACGAGTACGGACAGGGCGAGCCAGCGCCCCGGGCGGTGCGTCACGTCCGTAAGCTCCGTCGCCTTCGCCTTCCCCGTCGCCACCTTCGCCGTCCGGTCGGTGCCGGTCATCACTCCACGCTCCGTCGTGCTCCGCCGAGCAGCAGCTCGGCGATCATGTACTGGAAGTCCTTCGCCGCGACCCGGCCGTCCTGGATGGCCCACGCGGCGGTGCCGACAAGGCCGTAGAACGCCTCGGTGAGCCAGGCGGGTGGCAGGTCGATCCGGAACTCGCCCCCTTCCTGTCCGCGCCGGAAGAGCGCCGAGACCCGGGCGTCGAGCCGGTCCCAGCCCTCGTTCACGTCGCCCTCGAAGAGCTGGTTCTCGGTGACCAGGAAGGCCAGGAGCCCGGCGGCGGGCTCGACCTCGGCGATGAGCCTGCGGAGCGCGTCGCTCGCGGTTCCCTCGTCCGTCCGCGCCGCGTCGAGCGCCGCTTCGCACTCCCGGATGCCCAGCTCCTCCAGCGCCTTGACCAGGGCGTCACGCCCCGCGAAGTGCCGGTGCAGGGTGGCCCGGCCGATACCGGAGGCCCGCGCGACCTCGTCCATGGTGGCGGTGGCCTTGCGGGTGAGGAGGGCGGCGGCGGTACGCAGCACCTGGTCACGATCGACTGTCATGAGACAACCATAACCCAAATGAGACACTGACGTCTCAACGATCACGGGCCACTGTCGAGTGGGGCCCCGCCACGGGATATCTTGATGTCGAGCAATGTTGCAGACGTGGAGCGGAGCACCCGGTGACAGACTCGACCATCATTTACACGCACACCGACGAGGCCCCGGCCTTGGCCACCTACTCATTCCTGCCTGTGGTCGAGGCCTATGCCTCGACGGCCGGGGTCACGGTGGAGCGCCGTGACATCTCCCTGGCGGGCCGGATCATCGCCGGTTTCGCCGATCGTCTCGAACCGGGACAGCGGATCGACGACGCACTCGCCGAGCTCGGCGCCCTGGCCAAGACCCCCGCGGCCAACATCATCAAGCTGCCGAACATCTCAGCGTCGATCCCGCAGCTCAAGGCCGCGATCGCCGAGCTCCAGCAGCAGGGTTACGCGCTCCCCGACTACCCGGACGACCCGAAGTCCGACGAGGACAGGGACGTACGGGCGCGCTACGACAAGGTCAAGGGCAGCGCCGTGAACCCGGTGCTGCGCGAGGGCAACTCGGACCGCCGCGCCCCCGCGTCGGTGAAGAACTACGCCAAGGCGCACCCGCACCGGATGGGCGCCTGGACGGCCGGTTCGAAGACGAACGTCGCGCACATGGACGCCGACGACTTCCGCTCCACCGAGAAGTCCGCCGTGATCGCGGAGGACGGCTCGCTGCGGATCGAGCTGGTGGGCGACGACGGGAACACC
Source organism: Streptomyces sp. NPDC058665 (assembly GCF_042714995.1). Lineage (NCBI taxonomy): Bacteria > Bacillati > Actinomycetota > Actinomycetes > Kitasatosporales > Streptomycetaceae > Streptomyces > Streptomyces sp. NPDC058665. The sequence continues at coordinate 1,637 of NZ_JBHXRX010000050.1, read as the reverse complement.
ACCGTCCTGCGTGAGTCGGTGCCCGTGCTGGCCGGCGAGGTCGTGGACGTGTCAGCGATGCGCGTCGCCGCGCTGCGTGAGTTCCTGACGGCGCAGATCGCCCGCGCCAAGGCCGAGGACGTGCTCTTCTCGGTGCACCTCAAGGCCACGATGATGAAGGTCTCCGACCCGATCATCTTCGGTCACACGGTGCGTGCCTTCTTCCCCAAGACGTTCGCCGAGCACGGTCACGCGCTCGCCGAGGCCGGTCTGAGCCCGAACGACGGTCTCGGCGGGATCCTCAAGGGTCTCCAGTCGCTGCCCGGCGGATCGAAGATCGCCGACTCCTTCGCCGCCGAACTGGCCGAAGGCCCGGCGCTCGCGATGGTCGACTCCGACAAGGGCATCACCAACCTGCACGTCCCGAGCGATGTCATCGTCGACGCCTCGATGCCTGCCATGATCCGCACCTCGGGCCATATGTGGGGCCCGGACGGCGCCGAGGCCGACACGCTCGCCGTCATCCCGGACAGCAGCTACGCGGGCATCTACCAGGTCGTCATCGACGACTGCCGCGCCAACGGCGCCTACGACCCGTCGACCATGGGCTCGGTGCCCAACGTCGGTCTGATGGCGCAGGCGGCCGAGGAGTACGGCAGCCACGACAAGACCTTCGAGATCCCGGCCACCGGCACGGTGCGTGTCGTGGACACGGCGGGCAACGCTGTACTGGAACAGACGGTCAGCGCCGGCGACGTCTTCCGGATGTGCCAGACCAAGGACGTGCCGATCCAGGACTGGGTCAAGCTCGCCGTCGGCCGCGCCCGCGCCACCGGCGACCCGGCCGTGTTCTGGCTGGACGAGGGCCGCGCGCACGACGCCAACCTGATCGCCAAGGTCAGCGCGTACCTGCCCGAGCACGACACCGATGGCCTGCGCATCGAGATCATGAACCCCGTGGACGCGATCGCGTTCTCGCTGGAGCGCATCCGGCGCGGCGAGGACACCATCTCGGTCACCGGCAACGTCCTGCGCGACTATCTGACCGACCTCTTCCCGATCCTGGAGCTCGGTACGAGCGCCAAGATGCTCTCGGTCGTGCCGCTCATCAACGGCGGCGGGCTCTTCGAGACGGGCGCGGGCGGCTCGGCGCCCAAGCACGTGCAGCAGCTCGTCAAGGAGGACTACCTGCGCTGGGACAGCCTGGGCGAGTTCCTCGCGCTGGCCGTCAGCTTCGAGCATCTCGCGACCACCACCGGCAACGCGCGCGCGCAGGTGCTGGCCGACACGCTCGACCGCGCCACCGGCTCGTTCCTGAGCGAGAACAAGTCGCCCAGCCGCAAGGTCGGCGGGATCGACAACCGCGGCAGCCACTTCTACCTGGCGCTCTACTGGGCGCGGGAGCTGGCCGGGCAGACCGAGGACGCGCAGCTCGCCTCCGCGTTCGAGGCTCTCGCCAAGACGCTGACCGAGCAGGAGGAGACGATCGTCGGCGAACTCCTCGCCGTGCAGGGGGCGCCCGCCGACATCGGCGGCTACTACCAGCCGGACCCGGCCAAGGCCGAGGCCGTGATGCGGCCGTCGAAGACGTTCAACCAGGCGATCTCGACGCTGGGTTGATCCCAGGCATACGAAAGCGCCGGGCGGGCCGCAGCAGC